>DASRYD010000166.1:0-3341 GCA_035653955.1 Pseudoxanthomonas sp. | reverse complement strand
ACGGCCTTAGCCATGGGCCACGTCCCGCACCGGTTCGTGCGCGGCGGGCACCGAGATCGTCGCCGCCACCCCCGCGGGGAAATTGGCGACCACCGCCAGCGCCGCCTCCGCGCCGTAGAGCAGTTGCAGGCGTTCGCGCACGTTCTTCAGGCCGATGCCGGTGCCGCCGGGCTTGGCCGCGCTGAAACCTTCGCCATCGTCGGCCACGGTGACCGCCACGGCGTCGTCGCTGCGGCGCGCGCGGATCCATACCGTGCCGCCGGCGGTCTTCGGCTCCAGTCCGTGCTTGATCGCGTTCTCCACCAGAGTCTGCAGCATCATCGGCGGCAACGGCGTGCCGCGCAGCGCGTCGGGCACGTCGACCTGCACGGCCAGTCGCGAACCCATGCGGATCTTCAGGATTTCCAGATAGGCGATGGCGCGCTCGAGTTCCTCGCCCAGCGTCGACCACGCGTCGTCGGTGCGCGGCAGCGAGTGGCGCAGGTACTGGATCAGGTGGCCGAGCATGGTTTCGGCGCGCTCCGGATCGCTGCGGGTCAGCAACTGCGCGCTGGCCAGCGTGTTGTAGAGGAAATGCGGTTCCACCTGCGCGTGCAGCAGGCTCAGCTTGGCCACGGTGAGGTCTTTTTCCACCGTGGTGCGCTGGACGACGGCCTGTTCGTTGCGGCGGCGCTCGGCCACGCGGCGGGTGACGGCGCGGGCGATGGCCTCGGCGTTCTCCAGGTTGGTGCCGTCGTCGACCCGGAACCAGTCGCTCCATGCGCCGCTCTCGGGTTCGCAGACCAGGGTGACGCTGCCGCTGTCGTGGCCGGGAGTCACGGTGGCCAGGATCTGGTTGCGCGGCACGCCGAACCATTCCAGCGGATTCCAGCGCCCCAGCGGATTGCGTCCGTAGGGATCGGGGCGGCGTACCTTCGCCTTGATCTGCAGGCTGTCGCGCGCGCTTTCCACTTCCACCACCCGCGGCAGATCGCGGATCGCGGCGTCGAGCAGGTCGAAGGCCTCGCCGGCTTCGAACGGAATCTCGATCTGCCGGCGCTGGCGGTTGCCCAGCGTATCGCCGTCGGTGCGGCCGGCGATCAACCGGACCCGGCGCAGGTGCGAGAACGCGCCGGTGATCACGAACACCAGCACCACCGCGCCGACCAGCGCCACCGGCCATGGATCCATGCCACGGAACAGCAGGCCATTCCATACCAGCGCGACCAGGAAGAACACGCCGATCCAGGCGGCGACCAGGCGGATCAGGAAGAAGCAGTTGCGGATCACGGTGGCGGTTCCGTCATGGGAAGATGCGGCGAAGCATAGTCGCGGCCGGCGCCGGCGGAAGCGCCATTGCGACGAAACCCCGCCGGCCGCGACGAAACCGGGCGCACGAGGGGCGGACGCATCCGGACCGCGCTTTCCGTCCCTCGAATGCACGCGCACACTATCCCGCCGTCTCCGAGCCATGCCCCCGCATGTCCCCCGCCCACCTGCTGCTCGCCCTGGCCGTGGTTCTGGTCTGGGGCACCAACTTCGTCGTGATCCGGCTGGGACTGGACGAATTCCCGCCGCTGCTGTTCGCCACCCTGCGCTTCGTGCTGTCGTTCCTGCCGTGGTTGCTGTTCGTCAAGCGGCCGCCGGTGAAGTGGCGCTGGCTGGCCGGCAACGGCGTATTCCTCGGTTTCGGCATGTTCGGCCTGCTGTTCATCGCGATGCGCGCCGACATCAGCCCGGGCGTGGCCTCGCTGGTGGTGCAGACCCAGGCATTCTTCACCATCGGCCTGTCGATGCTGTTGCTGGGCGAACGCCTGCGCGCGTTCCAGGTCGCGGGCCTGGCGCTGTGCGTGGCCGGGCTGGCGCTGCTGTTCGCGCATACCGATGCGTCGCTGACCGTGCGCGGACTGGTCCTGACCCTGTGCGCGGGCCTGTCGTGGGCCGTCGCCAACCTGATCGCCAAGCGCGCCGGCAAGATCGACATGCTCGGCTTCATGGTCTGGTCGAGCCTGTTCGCGGTGCCGCCGTTGTTGCTGGCGAGTCTGGTGTTCGAAGGTCCACAGCGGATCGGCGAAGCCCTGGCGCACGCGAACTGGATCGGCTGGAGCGCGGCGCTGTGGCAGGGCGTGGCGAACACGCTGTTCGGCTATGGCGCGTGGAATTGGCTGCTGGCGCGCTACCCGGCGGCGACGGTGTCGCCGCTGTCGCTGCTGGTGCCGGTATTCGGCATGCTGGCCGCGGCGCTGGCCTTCGGCGAACCGCTGCCGGCGTGGAAGATCCAGGCCTGCGTGCTGCTGTTGGCCGGATTGGCGGTGATTTCGCTGTGGCCGCGCATCGCGGCGCGGTTCGCGCAACCGGCGACCTTGTCCGGAAACGGTGAGTAAGCGCACGCCAAGCCGCCTACGCTGGCTCCGTTTCCTCCCGGAGCCACCGCCATGCCGTTCCTTCCGCTGATCGCGCTCGCCGTCGCCACCATCACGCCCGTCCAACGCGACCAGGCCGAAGTCGCGGCGCTCGATACCGCCTTCCAGGCCGCGGTCAAGGCCAACGATGCCGACGCCATGGCGAAGGTCCTCGCCGACGACTACGTGCTGGTGCTCGGCGATGGCAGGACCCAGAACAAGGCCGACCTGCTGGCCGAGGCGCGAGAAAAGCACCGCGACTACGAAAGGCAGGAAGAACTGGAACAGCACGTGCGCGCCTGGGGCGACACCGCGGTGGTCACCGCCAAGCTCTGGCTGAAAGGCACCCACCGCGACGGCAGCGCGTTCGATTACCAACTGTGGTTCAGCGATACCTACGTGCGCACGCCGCAAGGCTGGAAATACGTGCTGGGACAGGCTTCGCTGCCGTTGCCGAAGCCGTAATGCCTGATGTGGGAGCGACGTAAGTCGCGAAGCTCTCGCTCTTCCGCGGGAAAAGCGTTCGCGACCTACGCCGCTCCCACGTCGCAGATATCTGCCGACCTACCGCGCCATGAACGCTTCCACTTCGTCGGCGCTGCGCGCCAGCGCGCCGGTCAGCACTTCGTGGCCGTCGGCGGTGATGGCCACATCGTCTTCGATGCGGATGCCGATGCCGCGCCACTTCGCATCAACGCTGGCGTCGTCGGGCGACACGTACAAACCCGGCTCGATGGTGAAGACCATGCCCGGCTCGAGCAAGCGCGATTCGCCGTCGATCCGATAGTCGCCGACGTCGTGCACGTCCAGGCCCAGCCAGTGTCCGGTCTTGTGCGGATAGAAACGCTTGTAATGGCCTTCGGCAAGGTTCTTTTCCAGCTTGCCCTTCAGCAGGCCGAGTTTCAGCAGGCCTTCGGCCAGCGTCTCCACCGCGGCGGCGTGCCCGGCCTCGTAGGCGGC
>DASRYD010000165.1:0-3237 GCA_035653955.1 Pseudoxanthomonas sp. | reverse complement strand
GGCCGGCGGGCGCCGCTGCAGCAGCACTTCGCCTGCGGCATTCTCGGCCAGCAGCACGATGGCGCTGCGCTCCGGCAGCGGCTTGCCGGGTTTGGGCGTCGGCAATTCGTCGGTGCGGCCCTCGCGCAGGGCGACGCAATCGGCATGCAATGGGCACAGCACGCACGCAGGGTCGTGGCGAGTGCACAGCGTCGCGCCGAAATCCATCTGTGCCTGCGTGTAATCGGTCATGCGCGAGCCGGGGAGATCCCGGCTGCGGACATGGTGCTCGGCGAGTGTCCATAAGCGCTTCTCGATGGCCGGCAGGCCGGGGAAGCCTTCGATGCCATGGAAGCGCGCCAGCACGCGCTTGACGTTGCCGTCGAGGATCGGAAAACGTTCGCTCCAGGCCTGCGCGAGGATCGCGCCGGCCGTACTGCGACCGATGCCGGGCAGGGCGAGCAGGGCGTCGAAATCGCGTGGAAGCTCGCCGCCATGCTGTTCCACGCAACGCTTCGCGGCGGCATGCAGGTTGCGGGCGCGAGCGTAGTAGCCCAGGCCCGCCCAGCGCGCCATCACTTCATCGGTGGACGCGTGCGCCAGCGCGGCGATGGTCGGGAAGGCTTCGAGGAAACGCAAGAAATACGGGATCACCGTCGTCACCTGGGTCTGTTGCAGCATCACCTCCGACAACCACACGCGATACGGCGTGCGCGGATGCTGCCACGGCAGGTCGTGGCGGCCGTTCTGGTCGAACCAGGCCAACAGGCAGGCGGCGAAATTGTCCGGATTTGCGATCATGCTGGGCGTGGGAGCGACGTAAGTCGCGAACGGCTTTCCCTCAATTGGGCTAAGAGCTTCGCGACCTACGCCGTTCCCACATCAGGTGTTGCCGAGCGCTTCGGGCAGCAGTGCGTCGACGAATGCCTCGGCGTCGAACACGCGCAGGTCTTCCGGGCGCTCGCCGATGCCGGCGTAGCGGATCGGGATGCCGAATTCGCGCGCCAGCGCGAACACCACGCCGCCCTTGGCGGTGCCGTCGAGCTTGGTGACGACCAGACCGGTGACGCCGGCCGCGGCGTGGAACTGACGCAGCTGCGACAGCGCGTTCTGGCCGGTGGTGCCGTCGATCACCATCAGCACTTCATGCGGCGCGGCGGTATCCAGCTTGCCGAGCACGCGGCGGATCTTGCCGAGCTCGTTCATCAGCCCGGCCTGCGTGTGCAGACGGCCGGCGGTGTCGGCGATCAGGACTTCGATGCCGCGCGACTTCGCCGCCTGCAGGGCGTCGAATGCGACCGAGGCCGCATCGGCATCCTGGCCTTGCGCGATCACCGGCACGCCGTTGCGTTCGCCCCAGGCCTGCAATTGCGCCACCGCGGCGGCGCGAAAGGTGTCGCCGGCGGCCAGCATCAGGCTGCGGCCTTCGTCCTTGTAGCGGCGCGCCAGCTTGCCGATGGTCGTGGTCTTGCCGACGCCGTTTACGCCGACGGTCAGTACGACGAAGGGCCTGGCCGAAGCGTCGATCTCCAGCGGCTTCGCCACCGGTTGCAGCAATGCAATTAGGTCGGCGCGCAGCGCGGCGAGCAGGGCATTGGCGTCGGCGAATTCGCGCGACTTCATCCGCTTGCGCAGGTCGTCGACCAGGGCGGTCGTCGCCGGTACGCCGACATCGGCGGTCAGCAGCGCGGTCTCGATTTCGTCGAGCAGGTCGTCGTCCAGCCGCGGATTGCGCGAGAACAGGCCGCCGAAGCTGCGGGCGAAGGCGCTGCCGCCCAAGCGCTCGCGCCAGCCTTTCTTGCCTGCAGGTGCGGGCGGTGGCGCAGTTTCCGCTTCCGGCACGGAGGCGAACGCCTCGGTCGTGCTCTCGGGTTGGACGTTTTCCGGGGGGGTCGGCGCTGCCTCGGCGGGCGCATCGGGTTTCTTGCGGCGGAACCAGCTGACCATACGGAAACAATCGCGGAGAATGGGGGAATGTTATCACCCGCCCCGCCGACGCCTTGAAAACAGCTCCCGGCTCCATCCGCATCATCGGAGGTCGTTGGCGCGGCACCAAGCTGGCGGTGCCGGACAGCCCGGGCCTGCGGCCCAGCAGCGACCGGGTGCGCGAGACCCTGTTCAACTGGTTGATGCCCAAACTGGCCGGTGCACGCGTTCTGGACCTGTTCGCCGGCACCGGGGTGCTGGGGCTGGAGGCGGTGTCGCGTGGAGCGGCATGCGCAGTGCTGGTCGAACGCGATGCTTCGCTGGTTCGCAATCTGCGTGGAGCCGTCGACCGCCTTTCCGCCGGATCGACGGTCGACCTGGTGCAGGCCGACGCGTTGGCCTGGCTGCCCAGGCAGCCCGCGGGAGCCTTCGATCTCGCCTTCGTCGATCCGCCGTTCGCCGGCGACCTGTGGGCGGCCTCGCTGGCCGCATTGCTGCCGCGGCTGGCCGGCGATGCCTGGCTGTACGTCGAATCGCCGGCGGGAGTCGAACCCGCGGTCCCACCCGAATTCGCGCTGCATCGCGAGGGCCGTACCCGCGAGGTGCGCTTCGCCCTGTACCGCCGCGCCGCTGCTACACTCGGCGCGCAAACGACCGGGGGGCCGGAATGAGTGTCGCGCGCCAACGCATCGCCGTGTATCCGGGTACCTTCGACCCGATCACCAACGGCCACATCGACCTGATCGACCGCGCCGCGCCGCTGTTCGAGAGAGTCGTCATCGGCGTCGCGGAAAGTCCGGCCAAGGGCCCGGCGTTGCCGCTGGCGCAACGCGTGGAGCTGGCTCGCGCGGCCGTGGCCAGGCATCCGCATGTCGAGGTGCGCGGCTTCGATTCGCTGCTGGCGCATTTCGTCAAGGAAGTCGGCGGCGGGGTGCTGTTGCGCGGGCTGCGCGCGGTGTCGGACTTCGAATACGAATTCCAGCTGGCCAGCATGAACCGGCATCTGATTCCGCAGGCGGAGACGCTGTTCCTCACGCCGGCGGAGCAATACAGCTTCATTTCCTCATCGCTGGTCCGTGAGATCGGCCGCCTCGGTGGCGACATCTCCGGCTTCGTCCATCCGGCGGTGCAACAGGCCATGCGCCAGCGCTGGCGTAAATCCCAAGTCCAAACAGAGGGTGACAACTATGCGTAAGTTCCTACTCGCCGCCACGCTGGCGCTGGCCGGTACCCTGGTGCTCTCCGCCTGCAACAAGCAGGACGACAGCCAGCAGGCCGCCCCGCAGCAGGCCGCGGCCACCAAGCCGACCGACCCGAACAACACCCAGGCAT
>DASRYD010000164.1:0-7228 GCA_035653955.1 Pseudoxanthomonas sp. | reverse complement strand
GCACGAATACCAGCAGCGGCTGGAACGGGCGCGGTCGCTGATGCGCGCGCACGGCATGGATGCGTTGCTGGTCGGCGCGGGCGCGTCGCTGCGCTATTTCACCGGCATCCCCTGGGGCGCCAGCGAGCGCTTGGTGGCGCTGTTGCTGACGGCCAGCGGTTCCCCTCTGCTGGTGTGTCCGGCGTTCGAGGAAGGCTCGCTCGACGCGGTGCTGTCGATCCCGGCGGAAAAGCGCCAGTGGGAAGAACATCAAGACCCGCATGCGCTGGTCGCGCAGGCGCTGCACGAGCGCGGGGCGAAAACGCTGGCGTTGGACCCGGGTTCGGGCTTCTGGGTACATACCGGGCTCGGCCGCCACCTCGATCCGCGTTCCATCGTCGATGCCGCACCGGTCATCGACGGTTGCCGCGCATGCAAGTCGCCGGCGGAACTGGCATTGATGCAACAGGCCTGCGACATGACCCTGCAGGTGCATCGTCTCGCCGCGGGCCTGGCCGAGGAAGGCTTGCGCACCGACGAGCTGGTGCGCTTCATCGACGAAGCCCACCGCGCGCTCGGCGCCGACAACGGCTCCACTTTCTGCATCGTCCAGTACGGCCATGCCACCGCCTACCCGCACGGCATTCCCGGCGTGCAGTCGCTGCGCGAAAACGATCTGGTGCTGATCGACACCGGCTGTTCGGTGCAGGGTTACCAGTCCGACATCACCCGCACCTGGATCTTCGGCCGCGCCAGCGATGCGCAGCGGCGCATCTGGGACCTGGAACGCGCTGCACAGCAGGCCGCCTTCGACGCGGTGCGCCCGGGCACGGCTTGCGAAGCGGTGGATGCGGCTGCGCGCAAGGTGCTGGAAGCCGCGGGACTGGGTCCCGATTACCGCTTGCCCGGCCTGCCGCACCGTACCGGGCACGGTTGCGGCATGAGCGTGCACGAAACGCCTTATCTGGTGCGCGGCAACCGCACCGCGCTGGCGCCGGGCATGTGCTGCAGCGACGAACCGATGATCGTGGTGCCGGATGCGTTCGGCGTGCGGCTGGAAGACCATTTCCGTGTCACCGAAACCGGTGCGCAATGGTTCACTTCGCCGTCGCCGGACATAGACCGGCCGTTCGCGTGAGCGCGCGAGGCGCCGCTCGCTTGCGTTCGCGACGGACCGCGCGCCCTGCGATATTTGTCGAACCCTGAGGAATGAGAATGCAAGCCCCGTCGCGCGCGTTGCTGCTGGTGTCGCTGTCGTTCGTGCCGGTGTCCGCCGCATGGGCCGCGGACGCGGTCGACCCTGGCCAGCAGTTCCGCCAGATCTACCAACGCGAATGGAAATGGCGTGGACAGGAGTTGGCCGGGGCCAGCGACGAAAACGGCTTCAACGACAGCGCCGATCGCTTGCCGCAAGTCGATCCGGTCAACCAGCAACGCCGCACCGCGTACTGGCAGGACGTGCTGGCCCAGTTGGACAAGGTCGCCCCCGACAGGCTGCAGGGACGCGACCGGGTCGATTACCCGGTGTATCGGCAGCAGATCGAAACCCTGCTCGACCGGCAGAAATTCCGCGCGTGGGAAATGCCGTTCAACAGCGATACCGCGTTCTGGACCGACCTGGGCTATACCGCACGCACGCCGATCCGCGATGCCGAAGGCTACCGGCGTTACCTGCACCTGGTGGCGGACATTCCGCGTTATTTCGACCAGCAGATCGCCAACATGCGCGCCGGCCTGGCGCGCGGTTTCAGTCAGCCGGCGATAACCCTGGCCGGACGCGACCAGACCATCGCCGAAGTGGCCGCGGCCAGGGGCGAGGCGAACCTGTTCTATACCCCGTTCAAGTCGATGCCGGCGGGCATGCCATCCGCCGAGCAGGCGCAGTTGCGTGGCCAGGCGCTGAAGCTGATCGCGGAGCGGGTGGCGCCGGCCTACGCGGGGCTGCTGAAGTTCATGCGCGAGGAATACGCGCCGAAGGCGCGCACCACGCTGGCGGCCGAACTGTTGCCCGACGGCAGGGACTACTACCGCGCGCAGATCCGCGAATACGTCACTGCCGACATGGACCCCGAGCAGGTCCACCAGACCGGCCTGCGCGAGATCGCGCGCCTGCGCGGGGAGATGGAACGGGTCATGGACGAGGTCGGTTTCAAGGGCCGCAGTCCGCAGACCCGCTTCGCCGATTTCCTGCGATTCCTGCGCACCGATCCGCAGTTCTACGCGAAAACGCCGTCGCAGTTGCTGCAACAGGCGGCGTGGATCGCGAAGGTGATGGACGGCAACATCGACAAGTATTTCGGTCGCGCGCCGCGCCAGCGCTTCACCATCAAACCGGTACCGAACGACATCGCCCCGTTCTACACCGGCGGCCGCGGCGGCATCGATACGTACTGGCTCAACACCTACGACCTGCCTTCGCGGCCGCTGTACGTGCTGCCGGCGCTGACCCTGCACGAATCCTCGCCGGGACATTCGCTGCAGATGTCGCTGGCCTCGGAGGACACGGGCTTGCCGGATTTCCGTCGCTATTCGTACCTGTCGGCCTATGGCGAAGGCTGGGCCCTGTACTGCGAATACCTGGGCCAGGAGATGGGCATCTACACCACGCCGTACGAACGCTTCGGTTACCTGACCTACCAGGCCTGGCGCGCGGCGCGGCTGGTGATCGATACCGGCATCCACCACAAGGGCTGGACGCGCGAACGGGCGCAGGCTTACCTGCGCGACAACACGGCGCTCAGCGAGCACGAGATCGGCACCGAGGTCGATCGCTACATCGGTTGGCCGGGGCAGGCGCTGAGCTATTACCTGGGCGAACTGAAGATCCTGGAACTGCGCGCCAGGGCCGAACGCGCGCTGGGCCCGAAGTTCGACATTCGCGCCTTCCACGATGAAGTGCTCTCGCTGGGTGCGGTACCGCTGCCGGTACTGGAACAACGCATGGACGGATTCATCGCCGACGGCGGCAAGTCGCCATGGGCCGACGACAAGGCCCGTTGATCGCCCGCACCGAGGCAACACATGCCGGACACGAACAAGCCAACCATCGGGGGATCCATGGCCACGCAAGGAAAATTCCACAAGCAGCTCGGTCTGGTCGACCTGACCTTCATCGGTCTGGGCGCGATCTTCGGCTCGGGTTGGCTGTTTTCCGCCAGCCATGTTTCGGCCATCGCCGGGCCGGCGGGCATCGTGTCCTGGGTGATCGGCGGCATCGCGGTGTTTCTGCTGGGACTGGTGTATTGCGAATTGGGGGCGGCGCTGCCGCGTGCCGGCGGCGCGGTGCGCTATCCCGAGTATTCGCATGGTCCGCTGCTGGGTTCGCTGATGGGCTTCGTCACTCTCATCGCGTTCTCCAGCCTGATCGCGATCGAGGCCGAGGCCAGCCGCCAGTACGCCGCGGCCTGGTTCCCGTCGCTCAACCAGGCCGACGGCAATCATCCCAGCCTGATCGGCTGGCTGTTCCAGTTCGCCCTGCTGGTGCTGTTCTTCCTGCTCAACTATTTCAGCGTGAAGACTTTCGCCGCCGCCAACAACATCGTCAGCGTGTTCAAGTTCCTGGTGCCGCTGCTGGTGATCGCGATGCTGATGGCGCATTTCAACACCGACAACCTGCACGTGCAGGGGTTCGCCCCGTCCGGCGCGGCCGGCGTGCAGGCGGCGATCTCGGCAGGCGGCATCATCTTCGCCTACCTCGGCCTGACCCCGATCGTCTCGGTGGCCAGCGAGGTACGCGATCCGCAGCGCACCATCCCGTTCGCGCTGATCCTCTCGGTGGCGTTGTCCACCGTGATCTACGTGCTGTTGCAGCTGGCGTTCCTGGGCGGCATTCCCACCACGCAACTGGCCGGCGGCTGGGCCGGTATCGACAAGCTGTATGCGTTGCCCTACCGCGACATCGCGCTGGCGCTGGGAATGGGCTGGCTGGCCGTCCTGGTGATCTGCGACGCGGTGGTCTCGCCCAGCGGCACGGGCAACATCTACATGAATGCGACGCCGCGCGTGGTCTATGGCTGGGCGCGCAGCGGCGGTTTCCTGCCGCTGTTGACGCGGGTGGACGCCAAGTCCGGCATCCCGCGTCCGGCGCTGTGGTTGAGCTTCGCGCTTTCGGTGTTCTGGACCTTGCCATTCCCGTCGTGGGAAGCGTTGATCCAGGTGGTTTCGGCGGCTCTGGTGCTGAGTTATGCGGTGGCGCCGGTGACCGTGGCGGCATTGCGGCGCAGCGCCCCGGAGTTGCCGCGGCCGTTCCGCGTGCGCTGGATCGGCCTGCTGGGGCCGCTGTCGTTCATCGTGGCGGCGTTGATCGTGTACTGGTCCGGCTGGAAGACCTTGTCCTGGCTGCTCGGCGTGCAGGTGGCGATGTTCCTCGCCTACGTGGCCTATCGTTTGCCATCGGCCGAAGGCAAGGCCCGTTTGCTGCGCCAGGTCGCCTGCTCGCTATGGCTGATCGCCTTCTATGCGTTGACCCTGCTGGTGTCGTGGCTGGGTACCTTCGGCGGCAGTGGCGCCATCGCGCATCCCTGGGACACCCTGCTGATGGCCGTCATCGCGCTCTTCATCTACGAATGGGGCGCGCGTACCGGCTTGCGCGGCAACGAGCTGGCGCTGGAGGAAGACGATGGCGAGTAGGGCGGAAGGCCGCCACGCCGTAATGCGCCGATTCGCACTCCGCGCGCTGTTGGCTGGTCTGTCGCTGGCCGCGGGCGGCCTGAGCGCCGCACCGCAGGCGGCGGACTATCAACGCTCGCTGGGTCTGCGCGAACGATGGATGACGCTGACCCGCGATGTGGCGTTCCCGGCGCAATGGCGCGGCGACGGCCGTTTCTACTATCGCAAGACCGTCGAAGGCGGTTTCGCCTTCGAGCTGGGCGAGCCGGGGAGCGATGCCATGCTCCCGGCATTCGATGCGGTGAAGTTGGCGCAGGCGCTCGGCAGGGCCGATGGCCGGACCCATGCGCCGCTGCGATTGCCATTCGAGCGTTTCGCCTACGACGGCGAAGACGGCGACCCGTATGGCGCGATCCGTTTCGAGGTCGATTACGTGCCGTGGCGTTGCACGCTGGGAAAATACGCGTGCGCAACGGTGGCGGAAACGGGCCGGCCGCGCGGATTCGGCGTGGTCAGGGACCTGCGTGTGCCGGCGGACGCCACACCGCGACGCTCCCCGGACGGACAGTGGGAAGCGTTCGCGGCGGGCCATGACGTGATGCTGCGCCGGCTCGCCGACGGCAAGCTGACTCGACTGAGCCGGGACGGCCGGGCCGACGCCTTCTACGATCCCGAAACCATCGCCTGGTCGCCGGATTCGCGGCGCTTTGCGCTGTATCGGGTCAGGCCTGGATTCGCGCGCATCGTCACCCGGGTGGAATCCTCGCCAAGCGGACAACTGCAGCCGCTCGTGCGCTCGCAGTTGTACCCCAAGCCCGGCGATGCTGTGGACATCGAACGGCCGGTGCTGTTCGGCGTGGACGGCACGCGCACCGACATCGACGACGCCCTGTTCGCCAACCCGTATTCGCTGTCGCCGATCCGCTGGCGGCGCGATGGCGGCAGTTTCGCGTTCGATTTCGTCCAGCGCGGCTTCCAGCGCATGCGCGTGATCGCGGTGGATGCGGCGAGCGGGCGGGCGCATGCGGCGGTGGAAGAAACGGCGAAGACCTTCGTCTACGCCGACCGCAGCTTCGTCCACGAGGTCGATGGCCTGGGCAAAGAGCTGGTCTGGATTTCCGAACGCGACGGCTGGCGCCATCTGTACCTGTTCGATGGCGGAGATGGCCGGGTGAAGCGGCAGATCACCCATGGCGACTGGGTCGTGCGCGACGTGCTGAGGGTGGACGACGAAAAACGCCGCATCTGGTTCAGCGCCAGCGGCATGGATCCGGGCAAGGATCCGTACTACCGGCATTTGTTCGCCGTCGATTTCGATGGCACGCAGCTGACCCGGCTCACCGATGCCGATGCCGACCACGATGTGTCGATTTCCGGCGACGGACAGTGGTACGTCGACGTGTATTCGCGTCCGGACCTGGCCCCGGTCGCGGAATTGCGTCGCATCGACGGAAAACTGGTGCGCACGCTGGAACGCGGCGACCTCTCGCGTCTGCTCGCGGCAGGCTGGAAGGCGCCGCAGAGCTTCGTCGCCAAGGGTCGCGACGGTCGCACCGACATCTGGGGCATGGTGGTGCGGCCGCGCGATTACGATCCGGCGAAGAAATATCCGGTGATCGAGAACATCTACGCCGGACCGCACGATTCGTTCGTGCCCAAGACCTTCTGGCCGTTCGGCTACCACGCCGGCGGCGACAAGCAGATCGGCATGCAGGCGCTTGCCGACCTGGGCTTCATCGTGGTGATGATCGACGGCATGGGCACCGCCAACCGTTCCAAGAAATTCCACGACGTGGCCTGGAAGAACCTGGGCGATTCGGGCTTCCCCGACCGCCTCGCCTGGCATCGCGCGCTGGCGGCAAGGGACGCGTCGTACGACATCGGTCGCGTCGGCATCTACGGCGCCTCGGCCGGCGGGCAGAGCGCGCTCGGCGCGCTGGAGCGGCATCCGGATTTCTACCGCGTCGCCGTCGCCTATGCGGGCTGTTACGACAACCGCATGGACAAGATCAGCTGGAACGAGCAATGGATGGGTTGGCCGGTGGATGCGTCCTACGCGCGCGCGTCCGGCGTGGCCAACGCCGCAGCCGTGCGCGGCGATTTGCTGCTGATCGTCGGCGAGCAGGACAGCAACGTCGATCCCGCATCGACGGCCCAGGTGGTGAATGCGCTGATCGCGGCCGGCAAGGATTTCGACCTGCTGAACGTGCCGGGCGGCGAGCATTCGGTCGGTCGCTCCACCGGTCCGATCGAGTACGTGCAGCGACGCCAGTTCGATTTCTTCGTGCGCCATCTGCAAGGGATGCCGACACCGCGCTGGAACGCGGACGCGCCTGCCTCGCTGCGAGCCGCGCGGTGATTCGTCGTGCCTGACCGCTCAGCCGGCGAAGGGGGTGCCCGCTTCGCCCCGCACATGCAGATCGACGGCGAACAGACCGCCCGCCAGCGGCTGTAGCGCCCGCTGCGTTTCGTTCAACCCGGTGCGCGCCGTGGTGATGAACAGCGTATCCAGGTCCTTGCCGCCAAAGGCGCAACTGGTGACGTTGGAAGTCGGCAGGCGGACCAACGCGCGCACGTTGCCATCGGCGTCGTGGCAGGCGACGGCAGCGCCGCCCCAGCGGGCGATCCACAGGCGGCCGTC
>DASRYD010000163.1:0-4916 GCA_035653955.1 Pseudoxanthomonas sp. | reverse complement strand
GGCCGATTATTGATCCACCAAGGGGTCTTTGGTTTTTTTATCCAATCGCTTTTTAGGATATTGATGCCTGCGAAAAGCGTCAGAATCTTCACGATGCTTTACTCGTCACTTTTCCTGATCATGTTCGCTTGTTTGTGGGTTTTCTAAGATGGCTGACGCACAGGCCACCTGAGTATCCGAAGCCACAGCAATGACGAATTACGAAACCGTCAATTTCACTCTTGCCAATCTGGTGGAAGCTGAAGGCAGGGGAATCACCACAGAAGTAATGCTTGGCTTTGCGGAGTTTCATCGCACCGCTTCGCCTCCGGACCTCGAGCAGGCCAAGATGTACTTTTGGTGTACGGCCTTGCGAGGCTGAACGCAGGGTATGCGCGGCTACGTCGAAGCTGCCTTTGCGTTGGATCAGTCATTTTCTGCCGCCGCAATGATTTTCATCGCAGTAGTTGCGACTCCATTTCTTGCGGTGGTGCTGGGGGAGCGTCGGCACGCTGGCTTCTGATGATGGCTGCAGGAAAACGGGATCAGGTTCACTGGTCTGCGTTGAGCGCGTTCTTGATCGCCGCTAGCGTTGCCTCGTCCTTGATGTAGGCCAGCACGTTGTAACGCGTAGGGCGGGCTCAAGCCCGCCATCGCCATGATGGTTCCGTGTGAAGCAGGTGGACCAAGGTCCACCCTACGAAAGCGTCGCAGACACCCACAAGCCGGATTACCCCGGCTTGCGCGCGATGAAATCCACGCTGGTGATGCACAGCTCTTCCGGTGGAATGCCAGCGAACTGCGGGTGCACGGGAGTTTCTGCCAATTGCCTGAGCCGTTCCGGCCGTGCAGTCGCGGTATTCAGCTCAATCTGAAATCCCAACGCTCGGGCGCCATCGACGAAATATCGCGCGCGCAGGCGGTTCTGGTACAGGAAGGCGTTGTTCCAGCGCTGCCATTGCCGGTCGGAATAGCGCAGGTAGTGCAACTGGTGAAGCTTGCGATCGACGTATGCGTAGTGGTCGCCGCAGTTGACCGAATGGAACATGATGCCGCCGGGGGCGAGGATGCGCATCGCTTCGCGGTACATCGCCTCGATGACTTCCGCCGGCACGTGCTCCAGCACGCTGTTGGAGAAAACCACGTCCACTTCGCCCTCGCTCAGCGCTGTCTTCGTCGCATCGGCCGGCGCGCGATAGTGGATCACGCCGCCGGTCGCCGTTTCCAGGTCGTCGCCGGCAAGGATGCGTTCGCGCAGCTCCCGGTAGCGCCGGCGGACCGCGTCCGGATCCGCCCCGCTGGCGTCGGCGATCACGGGCAGGAACCGCTCCAGCATTTCCACGCAGTCGCGGGTCAGGTCGGCGCGCAGGTGCGGGTTGAGGTCGTAGGTGGTGATCCGTGCCGCACCCGCCAGATAGCATGCGAACGGAAACGTCGGGTACCAGCCGGTACCGATCTCGAAGCCGCGCATGCCGGCGAATTCGCGACCGGCGTTGCGCAGATGCCCGGCCATGATCGCCCAGTCGTCGATCTTGCTCGCCAGTTCGCCGGAGAAATCGCGCAGGCCGCCGAAACGGCGCTGCAACTGGAAGTGCAACGCCTCGCCGCCGGGCAAATGGCCCAGTGCCTTCTGCAGGGTTCCCTTGATCCGCCAGTGCATGAACGATGCTCTCCTTGGCCGTGGAATCAGGAAGCGACGGTCGCCAGCGGCGCCGCCTCTCCCGCAGGCGCTTCGTGCCCCGCGACGGCGTCGCCGAGGAACTGCCGGTGCAGCAGCATCGTCGACAGGATGCCGACGAAGGCCTGGTTGTCGGCGAAGCCGGTGGCGCGGCCCTGCCGGCATTTCTCGAACAACCGGCCGGTCGCCACCGGATCGAAGTAGCCGGCGTCGCGCAGCCGCACGGGGTCGAATGCGTCGGCGACGTAGTCCAGCGGCTTGCCGTCGAAGAAGAAGCTCTGGCTGTCGGGAGCGCGATAAGGCTGCTTGGTCCGGTTGACGATGTCGTCGGGCAGCAGATCGGCCAGCGCGCGGCGCAGCAGGTATTTCTCGGTCATGCCGCGGATCTTGAAACTGGGCGGCAGGCGGTTGGCGAACTCGATGACGCGATGGTCGAGGTAGGGGAAGCGGCCCTCGATGGAATTGGCCATCGCCACGCGGTCGCCCTGCGACGACAGCAGGTAGCCGGCCAGCAGCGATTTCGCCTCGACGTACTGGTCGCGTGCCAGCGGACTCCAGTCCGAGATGTTCGCAGGCAGCGTACGCTCGTAGAAGTCGAGCGGGTCCCACCCGATGGTGGCGGCGCGCAAGTCCGGCGACAGGAACGCCAATGCGCGCTGCGAGGTGGTCCAGCGCGGCACGTGCGCGAAGATCGGCCGCGACAGGTGCTGCATGCCCTGGCCGAAAAACGACTGGGCCATGCCCGCGTGTTCCACCGGCGACTGGCGCAGGTAGCCGTACAGTTTCTTCAGCAGCAGCGGACGGAACCGCGAATCCGGCTGCTGTGCCCAGAAGCGGCGCACCTTGGCTTCCTTGAACAGGTCGTAGCCGCCGAACACCTCGTCGGCGCCTTCGCCGGTCAGCACCACCTTGTAGCCGTGTTCGCGCACGCTGCCCGACAGCAGCATCAGCGGCACGGGAGCGGTGCGCAGTACGGGCGCCTCGGCATGGCGGACCAGCCGCGGGAAGGCTTCGCCGATATCGCGGCGGGTGCAGCGCAGGGTGGTGTGGTCGGTACCGAGGTGGCGCACCATCGCCTGCTGGTATTCGCTTTCGTCGAACTCGCCGTCCTCGAACGCCACCGAGAACGTGCGCACCGGCGTGTCGGTGAAGCCGCGGATCAGGGCGACGATGCCCGACGAATCCAGTCCGCCGCTGAGGTAGGCGCCGACCGGCACGTCGGCGCGCAATTGCAGGCGCACCGCGTCTACCAGCAGTTCGCGCAACTCCGCGGTGGCCTGTTCGACCGACAGCGGGTAGCGCGCTGGCGAAGTTTCCTCCACATCGGGAAAGGTCCAGTCCCAGTAGCGCTTCAGCGTTTGCCGGCCATCGCGCTCGATCGCCAGCAAGCAGCCTGCCGGCAGGCTGTGCACGCCTTCGTACAACGTATCAGGGTCCACCGGCGCCCAGTAGGTGAAGGTCTGCGCCAACGCGTGCGGATTCAATCGTGCGCATTGCGGCAACACCGCGAGCAGGGCCTTCACTTCCGAAGCGAACCAGAGGCGTCCATCGAAGCTGGCGTGGTACAGCGGACGGATGCCGGCCCGGTCGCGCGCCAGCACCAGACGGTGGCGTGCGCCGTCCCACAGCGCGATGGCGAACTGCCCGTTGAGGTGCTCGACGAAATCGTCGCCGTAGCGGTCGTACAGGTGCACGATCACTTCGGTGTCGGACTGGGTATAGAAGCGGTGGCCCTGCGCTTCCAGCTCGCGGCGCAACTCGACGTAATTGAAGATTTCCCCGTTGAACACCGTCCATACGTCGCGGCGCGGGTTGTGGATGGGTTGGTCGCCGGTGGCCAGGTCGATGATCGACAGCCGCGCATGGGCGAGGCCGACGTCGTCTTCGACGTGGAAGCCATAGCCGTCCGGGCCGCGGTGGTGCAACGCCCGGATCATTTTTCTCAGGGCCGTGCGCGCCGCGTCCGCACGAACGCCGGGGCCACTGAAACCTGCGATTCCGCACATGGCGACGGAGTCTCCTAGGCGCTCGCGCGGCGAGAGTCGTCGGGTTCGGGAAATGCGTTCTGCATGCGGATATCAACGCTCCATGGCAAGTTTGGCGCGCTTGGCGGCGCGCAGCAGGAACCCGGGCAGGCAGGCCCGGCCGATGCCGACGACGGCCGGCAGCGAAGGCCGTTCCTGCAGTGAACGCAAGGCGGATCGCAGGCCGTCCATGCGCTTGCCGTTGCGCACCAGGCTGGCGGCATGCCGCGAATGCAGGTTCGCGTAGCTGCGCGAGGCCATCCCGGGATAGCGGGTTTCCAGGGCAGGGTGCGTCGCGAAGAGGCGGCGATAGACTTCGAGCAACTTGGCGTAGCCGGAAGCGCTGTCGTGGCTGAGGCTGCCCTGCACGTCGCGCTTGTACACCACGGCCGCCTCGACCATCGCGGTGGCGGGGCGTTCGACCAGGACCTTGAGGAAGAAATCGACGTCCTCGGCGTAGGGCAGGGTTTCGTCGAAGCCGCCCACGCGATCGAAGGCGCTGCGGCGCACGACCACGGTCGACGTGCCGAAGAACGGATGGAGGAAGCTGCTCTCGAGTTCGGTGGTCCGCAGATGCGGCGGCAGGCCCTCGTCGCCGGGCCACCCGCGCGGGGCGAGCGCCCCCGGGACTTCCACGAAGTTCGCGTAGACCAGGTCGCAGTCGGGATAACGTTCGAGCAGGCGCACCTGGGCCTCGAGCTTGCCGGGATGCCAGACGTCGTCGGCGTCGAGGAAGGCGACCAGGTCGCCCGAGGAATGGCGCACCCCGGTGTTGCGCGCGTGCGAGACGCCGGCGTTCGCCTGGCGCAGGCAGGTCGCCCCGGCGATGGAACCGGCGATCGCGGCGGTGGCGTCGGAGGAACCGTCGTCGACGACGATGACCTCCTTGTCCGGCCAGGTCTGGGCAAGCGCGGACTGGACGGCCTCCGCGACATAGGCGGCGGCGTCGTAGGCGGGAATGATGATGCTGACCTTGGGCATGATTGGAATCGGCAGTGGAACGGTCGATGCGACTGCGATTCGCAAAACCGCCGAAGGTTCTGTCGTCTGCGGTCGTCGGTAACGGCATTGCCAACGCAAAACGCGGCGAAGACCGGCCGTCAGCGTTTGGTCCGCAGGACCGCTTCGCAGGCCCGCAGCGTTTCTTCCGCCACCACCGTCCAGCTGCGCGAAAAGCGCCGGGCCAGCGCCGTTTCGTCCCATTCGCGCGCCAGGGCGGAGCGCAGGCCCTCGGC
>DASRYD010000162.1:0-6877 GCA_035653955.1 Pseudoxanthomonas sp. | reverse complement strand
GCTGGACGCAGCCGCTTTCCGCGCCATGCGGCGTTTCGCCAGGACTCCGTTCGGCGAGATCGCGTATGTCGAACAGGGCACGGGTGCCGCGGCCCTGTTCCTGCATGGCTTCCCGCTCAACGGGTTCCAGTGGCGCGGCGCATTGCCGCGTCTTTCCCCGTATCGGCGTTGCATCGCTCCCGACTTCCTCGGCATGGGCTTCACCCGTGTCGCCGACGGCCAGGGCGTGGGACCCGATGAGCAGGTGGCCATGCTGGTCGCCCTGTTGGACAAGCTGGGCGTGACGGACGTGGATGTCGTCGCCAACGACAGCGGCGGTGCGGTGGCGCAGTTGCTGATGCTGAGGCATCCGGATCGCGTGCGTTCGGTCCTCCTCACAAACTGCGACACCGAAGTGGAAAGTCCGCCGTCGGCGATGTTGCCGGTGATCGCGCTGGCCAAACAAGGCCAGTACGTGGACGAGTGGCTCGCTCCATGGTGGAAGGACAAGGCCCTCGCGCGCTCGTCGAAGGGGATTGGGGCAATGTGCTATGCGGATCCAATGCATCCCGTCGACGAAGCCATCGACATGTACTTCGGTCCGCTGCTTTCCACCCGTCGGCGCACTGCGCTGGCCGACGCGTATGCGGTCGCGCTCGAACGGAACGCCCTGAGCGGCACCGAATCGGCCCTGCAGCACAGCCGCATCCCGGTGCGCGTGGTATGGGGCAGGGCGGACACGATCTTCTCGCCGAAGAATGCGGACTACCTCGATTACGCCTGCGGCGGGTCGCGGGGCATCCGCTGGCTCGAGGACAGCAAACTGTTCTGGCCGGAGGAGCGTCCGGACGTCATTGCCGAAGAAGCGCTTCGCTTGTGGAACGCGCATTCGCCTGAATCGGAGATCGCGTCATGAACGGACGAGTCCGCCTGCTTGCGGCCGCTTTCGCCTCGACGGGTTTCCTGCCGCCGGCGATCGCGTCCGATCATCTCGATTCGCCGACCGTCATCGCCGACCCCGCGGCCGACATCGGCGATCTGTATGCGTGGATGTCCCCCGACGGCCAGCGCCTGAACCTGGTCATGGATATCGTCGGAAAACGCTTCTCCGATCGGATCGCCTACGTGTTCCACGTCGACAGCGGCCGGCGCCTCGGGAAAACCGCGATCACGACGACCATCGACTGCCGCTTCGATGCGGCGGGGTTTGCGCGGTGCGAAGCGGCCGGCGACCGCGCCACCGGGATGGTGGACCGTCCGGCCGGGATCGAGAGCCGCAAGCGCACGTTCCGGGTATTCGCCGGACTGCGCGACGATCCTTTCGCCAACAACGTCCGCGGCACGCGCCAGGCGTACGAAGTGGCGGAGCGGGCGCTGAAGGCGGGCGTCGCGAAGGATCCCGCCGGTTGCCCGGCCTTCGGCGCTTCCGTGGCGCGCGAAATGCTCGATCGCTGGCGCCATACCGACGATGCGCCGGCGAAGAACTTCCTCGCGGGCTGGAAGACCGGCGCGCTGGTGGTGTCGATCGATGTCGCGGCCGTGGACCGCGGCGGCGGATTGCTCGCGGTGTGGGCAGGCACGTATGCACTCGACGCGCACGGCTGGGGTCCGCGCCTGGATCGGATGGGGCGGACGCTGACGGGCAATGCCCTGCTTGGCCTGTTCGAATCGGACGAGATCGCCGACCGGCGCAAGGAGCAATACAACCGCGCTGCGCGGAAGGATTGGGAGAGCTTCGTTCCCGACATCCAGAAGTCGTTGGCCGTGTACGACGCCTTCGACGGCGTCTGCGGCAATCAATGGCTCGCCGCGAGCGCGGCGACACCGGCCCGCTATCGCGCGCTGGCCCGCCTGTTGGCCGACGACCGGTTGTGGGTCGACACCCGGCGCAAGGAATGCCGCCGCTACATGGCGGTGGAGCAAAGCATGGGAGTGCGATCTTCCGATTGCGGTGGCCGGCCACCTGTCGGCGATGCGGTCGACGTGTATCGTTCCTTGCTGGTCAACGGGAGCGAGACCGGGGTGGAGGACGGCGTCATCGAGGACGACAAGGTGCATTCGACAACCGACTTCCCTTTCCTGGCCGAGCCATGATCGACTGCACCCGCTTTCTGCCGCGCGCCCTGCTGGCGCTTGCCGGATTCTGCGCCACGATCGCCGACGCGCATCCGGCCACCACCTCCGGGGCAATCGCCATGGCGAACCTGGACCACCTGCTTTCCCAGCCGAACGATCCGCCCGCGCGGATCGAGCTGCTACTGGCCAAATCCCGTTTCCAGGGCGATTACGCTGCGCTCGACCAGGCCGCCACGCTGGCCGAGGCCTTGCCGGAGGACCAGGAAGGCCTGCTGCTGAGGGCGCGCACCCGCGCGGCGGCGCATCGATTCGCCGAAGCGCTGGCCGATCTGCGCGAGGCCGAACGATTGGGCGCCAGCGAACGCAAGGTCGCCAGCCAGCGGGCGGCGATCCTGGTCGCGACCGGACAGGCGACCCGTGCGCTCGCCTTGCTGGAATCGGATGCCTTGGCGCAACCTGGCTATGCGTCGCATAGCGCATTGGCCAGCGCCTATGCGGAGCTCGGCCGCTACCGGGATGCCGATCGGCAATATCGTGAAGCGCTCGCAAGCCTGGCGACTACTTCGCCGTTCCCCTATGCCTGGATACATTTCGCACTGGGCCTGATGTGGTCCGAGCAGGCGGGCGATGTCCATCGCGGCGAAGCCGAGTACAGGCGGGCGCTGGCCTACCTCCCGCAGTTCGCGGTGGCGAACATCCACCAGGCCGAGATCGAGGCGCGCCGCGGCGACCTGCAGTCGGCACAGGCACGGCTTGCGCGCGTCGCGGAAACGACGCGGGAGCCGGAGGCGCTCGCCTTGCTGGGCGAAATCCGCAGACGCGCGGGCATGGGGGCGGACGCCGAACGCGATATCGCGGAGGCCGGGCAACGCTATCGTTCCTTGCTGAGCCGCCACCCGCTGGCCTTCGTCGACCATGCGGCGGAGTTCTATCTCGGTGCGGGGGCAGATCCCGGACGCGCCCTTGCGCTGGCCATGCGCAACCTGGACAACCGGGCCACGCCGCGCGCCTTCGCGATCGCCATCCGTGCCGCCATTGCCGATCAGCGCGATGCCTGCGGACTGGTCCGGCGGATGGAATCGGCGTTCGATAGCGCGGACTTGCCGCCGGCCACACGGGCCGAATGGAAGAGAAGGGCGATTGGCGCGGTCGGTGTGCGTTGCCCTGCGGAGGCCGCTCAGGCGCAGGATCGGTGGCAGGTTCGACCGGGGTCAGGAGGCCTGACGGCGAACACCCTGCGGACGTGGATTCCGTCGGTCGCCGATCTTTCCGTAAATAACTAAGCTATTGAAATTAAATGTTTTTATTGAAGTTCGTTGCACCCCCGGAATTCTGGGAACTTCCAGGTGCTTTAGCAGTCGAATTCCCCGACTGCTAATATCCCCGACCATGAGCCAGAACTCCGTCTCCCCGGCCACCGCCCTGGTGGCGAACAACCTGCCCATCCCCAGCGCGCTCGGCTCGCTGGAGGCCTACATCGGCGCGGTGCACCAGATCCCGGTGCTGGCCGTCGATGAGGAACAGCAACTGGCCCGCCGCTATCGCGACGACGAAGACCTCGACGCCGCACGCGAACTGGTGCACTCGCACCTGCGTTTCGTCGTGCACGTGGCCCGCGGCTACAACGGCTATGGCCTGCCGCTGGGCGATCTGATCCAGGAAGGCAACATCGGCCTGATGAAGGCGGTCAAGCGCTTCGACCCCGACATGGGCGTGCGCCTGGTCAGCTTCGCCGTGCACTGGATCCGCGCCGAGATGCACGAGTTCATCCTGAAGAACTGGCGCATCGTCAAGGTCGCCACGACCAAGGCGCAGCGCAAGCTGTTCTTCAACCTGCGCAAGTCCAAGACCCGCCTGGGCTGGTTGAACGCCGAGGAAGTCAGCGCGGTCGCCAAGGACCTCAACGTGTCCGAACGCGAAGTGCTGGAAATGGAATCGCGCCTGTCCGGCCGCGACATCGGCTTCGACGCGCCCGCCGACGAGGACGAGGAACACGCGCCGCCGTCGCCGGCCAGCTACCTGGTCGCGCACGACGAAGACCCGTCGCAGGCCTACGAGCGCGCCGACAGCGAGGCCGACCAGCTGGAACTGCTGCGCGAAGGCATGGCCGGCCTGGACCAGCGTTCGCGCGACATCATCAAGCGCCGCTGGCTGGACGCCGACAGCAAGGTCACGCTGCAGGAACTGGCCGACGAATACGGCGTATCCGCCGAACGCATCCGCCAGATCGAGGCGAACGCGCTGAAGAAGATGAAGGCGTTGTTCGCGGCCTGAGCCGCTTGCGGCAAGCGACGAAGAAAGGCCCGGGCGACCGGGCCTTTTCGTTTTCATGCGCCGTCGCGATTGCCCGGCGCCCGCGGCACCGGCAGGTGCCAGCCGCGTCGGATGGCCATGAAACGCAGGCCGAAGCACAGCGCGGCGCCGATCGCCATCGCAGGCGGTTGTGGCAGCCCCAACGCATGCGCCACTCCGACCACGCCGGCGCCGGCGAGCGCCGCGACCGCGTACAGATCGGCCTGCAACACCACCGGAATCCTCGCCACCAGCACATCGCGGGCAATGCCGCCGCCGATGCCGCTGAGCATGCCCAGCAAGGTCGCCGCGAACGGCGATGCGCCATGCGCCAGCGCCTTGCCGGTGCCGAGCACGGCGAACAGGGCCAGGCCGGCCGCGTCGAAGACCTGCACGGGATTGCGCAGCCGTTCGATCGTTTCGTGGCGGTAGAACGTCAGCAAGCCCGCGAGCATCGCGACGCCGAGGTAGCGCCAGTCGGCGAGCGAAGCCGGCGGCAACGCGCCGATCACCACGTCGCGGACGATGCCGCCCGACACCGCGGCCGCGCAGGCCAGCACCAGCACGCCGAACAGGTCCAGCCGGTAGCGCACCGCCAGCGTGCCGCCGCTGAGCGCGAACACGAAAGTGCCGATGAAGTCGAACAGCAGCAGGAGGGTGGACACGTGGCGGGTGCGATGGACGAGTGCGCAAGGATCGCAGCGCGAGGAACGCTTGTCACCCGATAGGCGCGTGCGGCCGGTGCAAGATCCGGATATCGCGCCCGATCGGAACGCGGGACGATGGACGCCTCGCCATCAGGAACCCGCAATCATGTCCTTTCGCTTCGTCGGCCTTGCCCCGGAACCTTTCGCGCCGTTGTGGGCGCTCGACGATGCGGCGCTGGCCGAGCGCGACATCCGCCGCGTCGTCGCCGATAGCGATCGAGGCTTTCCCTGCCGGATCTCATTGCAGAACGCCAAGGCCGGCGAAATCGTGTTGCTGTTGCCGTACCCGCACCACGTCGCCGGGCCGTATCGCGCCAGCGGACCGATCTTCGTCCGCGAAGGCGTGGCGCAGGCGACGTACCAGAACGAAGTGCCGCCTTCCTTCCGGCAACGCTTGCTGTCGTTGCGCGGCTACGACGCGCAAGGCTGGATGCACATGGCCGAAGTCGTCGAAGGCGCGGAACTGGAAGCCGCCATCGCCGACTTCTTCGCGCGCGACGGCATCGCCTATCTGCACGCGCACAACGCGCGGCCGGGGTGCTACGCCTGCCGGATCGAACGCGCCTGATCGCCGTTCTCCGGATGGGCTATCCTGCGGGGCGACAGGAGGCGAATCGATGAACGAGGCCGAACAAAGCATCGCGCTGCTGATCGATGCCGATAATGCCCCGGCAGGGAAGATCGAAGCGATCCTGGCCGAAGTCGCGCGGCACGGTACGGCCCATGTGCGCCGCGCCTACGGCAACTGGACGAAGACCGGCCTGAAGGGTTGGCAGGCGGCGCTGCATCCGTTCGCCATCCAGCCGATCCAGCTTTACGACTACAGCAAGGGCAAGAACGCGTCCGATATCGCGATGGTGATCGATGCGATGGATCTGCTGGCGTCCGGACGCATGCAGGCGTTCGCGCTGGTCTCCAGCGATGCGGACTTCACCCCGCTGGTCATGCGGATACGCAGCGCGGGCCTGAAGGTGTATGGCTTCGGCGAAGCGAAAACCCCGGAGCCTTTCATCAACGCCTGCTCGCAGTTCAACTATCTCGAAGCGCTGGGCGCGGCGGAAACGCCCGCGGCCGCGGGAGAGCCGGCCGTGGCCGCGCTCGAGCCGAAGAAGCTGCGCGGGGACACGCGTCTGGTGAACATGTTGCGCAGCGCCGTCGAGTCCGAAGCCGACGACGACGGATGGGCGAACCTGGGCGCGGTCGGCAAGCAGGTGCGCAACCAGGCATCGTTCGATTCGCGCAACTACGGCTACGCCAAGCTGGCGCAACTGATGGAGGCGATAGGCTTGTTCGAAATCAAGCGCGACGGTCTGGTGGTGAAGGTGCGCGACAAGCGCAAGGCTTGAACGACTCAGCCGGGGCCGTCCGGCTTGTCTCCGCCGAGGATGATCCGCGCGCCGCGCTGGTAGCTCCAGTACGCCCACGCCCAGTTCAACAGCACGACCAGGCGGTTGCGGAAGCCGATCAGGAAGAACACGTGCGCGGCCAGCCAGAACCACCAGGCCAGCAAGCCGGACAATTTCAACCTGCCCAGGTGCACGATCGCGGCCATGCGCCCGATCGTCGCCAGGTTGCCGAAGTCGCGATAGCGGAACGGCGGCGGCGGATCGGTCTTCGCCAGCCGCGCCCGGATCGTCCGTGCGACGTGCTTGCCCATCTGTTTCGCCGCCGGCGCGACGCCGGGCACCGGCTTGCCGTCGCTTTGCACCGACGCGAGATCGCCGGCAACGAAGATGTCCGGATGGTCCGGCACGCTCAGGTCGGCATGCACGAGCACCCGCCCCGCGCGATCCAATGGCGCGCCCAATGAGCGGGCCAGCGGC
>DASRYD010000161.1:0-18824 GCA_035653955.1 Pseudoxanthomonas sp. | reverse complement strand
CTCCTCCGCCCCCTGCAGGATCTGCGCGAAGAACGGATTGGCGATGTCCGGGACGGTGACCAGGATCTTGCCGCTGCGCTGGGTCTTGAGCGTCCTGGCCACCGTGTTGGGGACGTAGCCCAGCGCGACAACCGCTTGCTCGATGCGCTTGCGCGTGGCCGGCAGGACCTTCTCCGGCCGGGAGAGCGCGCGCGACACCGTGCCTGCCGAGACGCCGACGTGTTTTGCGATGTCGTAGATGGTGGCCATGGCGTTAGTCCTCCTGCCCGCTGTGCACTGCACAACAGGTCCTGCGTAAGCCCCTGCTAGGATAATGCAATCGATTGCATCGAGGGCGAATCACGTTGAAGACGCTCAAGGGTCCAGCGCTGTTCCTGGCGCAGTTCATCGGCGACACAGCTCCTTTTGATCGGCTGGACACGCTGGCCGGATGGGCCGCGGGTCTGGGCTATTCTGGCGTACAAGTCCCCACCTCCGCGCCCCACCTGTTCGACCTGGCGGAGGCGGCGCGCAGCCAGGCGTACTGCGACGACATTGCCGGCATGCTGGCCGGGCACGGCCTGCAGATCACCGAACTGTCGACCCACCTGCAGGGGCAGTTGGTTGCCGTCCATCCTGCCTACGACAGCCTGTTCGACGGATTCGCGCCACCGGACAAGCGCGGCAACCCGGCCGCCCGCCAGGCTTGGGCGGTGGAGCAGCTGCGGCTGGCGGCGCAGGCCAGCCAGCGCCTGGGGCTGACCGCGCATGCCACGTTCTCCGGTGCATTGGCCTGGCCCTACTTCTACCCCTGGCCGCAGCGCCCGCCGGGACTGGTGGAAGAAGCCTTCGCCGAACTCGGCCGTCGCTGGCGCCCGATCCTGGATGCGTTCGATGCCTGCGGCGTTGACCTGTGCTTCGAGATCCACCCGGGCGAGGACCTGCACGATGGTGCGACCTTCGAGCGCTTCCTCGATGAGGTCGACCACCATCCCCGCGCGAAGATCCTGTACGACCCCAGCCACCTGCTGCTGCAGCAGATGGATTACCTCGGTTTCATCGACCGCTACCACGCGCGCATCGGCATCTTCCACGTCAAGGACGCGGAACATCGCCCCAGCGCAAGCAGCGGCGTGTACGGCGGCTACCAGGACTGGATCGACCGTCCGGGCCGGTTCCGTTCACCCGGTGACGGCCAGATCGACTTCAAGGCGATCTTCTCGAAGTTCGCGCAGTACGACTTCCCCGGCTGGGCGGTACTGGAATGGGAGTGCTGCCTGAAGCACCCGGAAGACGGCGCGCGCGAGGGTGCCGCCTTCATCCGCGACCACCTCATCCGCGTGACCGAACGCGCCTTCGATGACTTCGCCGACAGTGGCACCGACGCCGCATCACTGCACCGCATGCTGGGAATCTGAGCCAAGACCGCCCCGGGAGGGCAAGCCATGACGCACGCCATGTCGCGCCTGGGCGCGATGATGTTTCTGCAGTTCTTCATCTGGGGGGCGTGGTTCGTCACCCTGGGCACCTACCTGGTGCAGGGCCCGCTGCAGGCCAGCGCGAGCCAGGTGGCGACCGCGTTCCTCAGCCAGTCGATCGGTGCCATCGTGGCGCCGTTCCTGGTCGGGCTGATCGCGGATCGCTACTTCGCGGCGCAGCGCATTCTTGCGGTACTGCATCTGGCCGGTGCCGCGCTGATGTGGCTGGCGTCCACGGCGACCAGCTTCAGCATGTTCTCTGCGTGCGTCATGGGCTACATGTTGCTGTTCATGCCGACCCTGGCACTGGCCAACAGCGTGGCCATGCGGCACATGCAATCACCCGAGAAGCAGTTCCCGCTGGTCCGCGTGGCCGGCAGCATCGGCTGGATCGTGGCGGGCGTGCTGATCGGCTGGCTGGGCTGGGAACAGGCGCATCGGCTTGAGCTGACGTTCCGGATGGCGGCGGCGGCGTCGCTGGTGCTCGGGCTGTATGCGTTCACCCTGCCGCACACACCGCCACTGGCGCAGCAGCGCGATGCCGGGCTGGGGCAGATCCTGGGGCTGGATTCGCTGCGGCTGCTGAAGTCGCGCGCCTACCTGGTGTTCTTCCTGGCCTCCATCGCCATCTGCATCCCGCTGTCGTTCTACTACAACTTCACCAATCCCTATCTCAACGACCTCGGCGTGCGCGGCGCGGCGGGCCTGCAGTCGATGGGCCAGGTTTCCGAAGTGCTGCTGATGCTGGCCATGCCGTTCCTGTTCGTTCGGCTGGGGGTGAAAACCATGCTGGCGGTCGGCATGGCCGCCTGGGTGGTGCGCTACGCGCTGTTCGCCTTCGGCGATGCAGGTGGCGGTTTCCCGCTGCTGGTGATCGGCATCGTGCTGCACGGCATCTGCTACGACTTCTTCTTCGTCACCGGCCAGATCTACACCGATGCACATGCCGGCCCTGCCGCGCGCAGCAGCGCACAGGGGTTCATCACCCTGGCCACCTATGGCGTGGGCATGTTGATCGGCACCTTCCTGTCCGGCGCGGTGGTGGAGCACTTCACCACCGAGGCCGGTCCCGACTGGCAGCAGATCTGGCTGTTCCCGGCCGCTGTTGCGCTGGTGGTGCTGGTCGCCTTCCTGTTCCTGTTCCGCGAACGGCCGGCCGCCGCCGCCGCGCCGTCCGCGCCCTGAGGACCACGTAGATGAGCAACCTTGGAGTCGCCATCGTCGGCACCGGCATGATTGGCGCCGTACACCGTCGTGCGGCATTGCTGGCCGGCGCCATCGTCCGTGGCGTGAGCGCTTCTTCGCCGGAACGCTCCCGTGAAGTCGCGCAATCCTGGGATGTTCCGCGCGCCTATCGCGATATCGAAGAGGTCGTCGCCGATCCGCAGGTGCAGGTCGTGCACGTGTGCACTCCCAACCATCTGCATCGCACGATGGCGCAGGCGGCGCTCGAAGCCGGCAAGCACGTGGTCTGCGAAAAACCGCTGGCCACGACGCTGGAAGACGCCAAGGCCCTGGCATCGTTGGCCGCATCCACCGGGCTTGTGGCCACGGTGCCTTTCGTCTACCGCTATCACCCCGTCGTGCGCGAAGCGCGCGCGCGCATCGCCCAAGGCGAACTGGGGCCGTTGCGCCTCATCCACGGCAGCTACCTGCAGGACTGGCTGCTGGACCCGGCCAGCAACAACTGGCGCGTCGATCCGGCACTGGGTGGCGCGTCGCGCGTGTTCGCCGACATCGGCTCGCACTGGTGCGATCTGGTGGAATGGGTCAGCGGCGAGCGCTTCGTCGACGTCAGCGCCGCCTTCGAGACGGTGATCGCCGAGCGCGCCGCCACCACCGGCCAGAGTTTTGCCACGCCGGCAGCGGGCGGTGCGATGCAGGCGGTGTCGAGCGAAGACGTCGCGGCGGCCATGTTCAAGACCGCAAGCGGCACCCTCGCCTCGTTGACCGTCAGCCAGGTATCGGCCGGACGCAGGAATCGCCTGTGGTTCGAGATCGATGGCGCCAAGGCCAGCGTGGCGTTCGACCAGGAAGACAGCGAACGCCTCTGGATGGGCCTGCCCGACCAGCGCGAGGAAATCTTCGTGCGCGGCCCGGGCGCCGGAAGCTCCGAACAGCGCCGGCTCTCGGTGCTGCCGGCCGGCCACGCGCAAGGCTATGGCAATTGCTTCGAGGCCTTCGTCGCGGACACCTATCGCGCCATCGAGGCCGAACGGCCGCAAGGGCTGCCGGCCTTCGACGATGGGCTGCGTTCGGCGCTGATCGTCGATCGTGTCATCGCATCGGCCAGGACGCGCGCCTGGATCCCCATCGGCTGAGCGCAGGGCGACCAGCCTTGCTCACTGCTTGTCCGCAATCATCGGAACCACGTGAGGACACCATGATGAACAACACCCCACGCAAGATCGCGACCGCCGCGCTGCTGTTCTTCGCCGCCCTGCCCGGCTTGGCGAAGGACGCCGGCATTCGGGCCAAGCCCATCGCGGTACAGATGTATACGCTGCGCAACGTCGCATCGCTCGATGAGCAGCTGAAGATCGTCCACGACGCGGGCGTCCACGCCGTGGAGACGGTGGGCACGCAGAATGTCGCCGCCGCGGAGCTCAAGCGGCTGCTGCACAAGTATTCGATCAAGGCCGTCTCGTCCCACGTGCAACTGGCCGACCTGCGCAACGATCTCGATGGCGTGGTCGCCTTCAACAAATCGATCGGCAACACCACCCTGGTGGTGCCTTATCTGGGCGAAAAGGACCGCCCGACCGACGCCGCGGGCTGGATCGCGTTGGGCAAGGAATTGGGCGAGCTCTCCAGGCAGGTCCAGGCCAAGGGCATGACGCTGGCCTACCACAATCACGACTTCGAGCTCGTCGATTTCAATGGCAAGACGGGCCTGGAGCTGCTGTTCGATGCGGCAGGCCCGGGGCTCAAGACCGAGCTGGACCTGGCCTGGGTCGCGCGTTCCGGCCACGACCCGGCGGCGATGCTCGGCAAATTCCGGGGCCGCGTGTTCGCGGTGCACGCCAAGGACAACGCGCCGAAAGGCCAGGCGCAGGACGAAGGCGGCTTCGCCGCGCTGGGCAAGGGCGTGCTGGATTGGAAGGCGATCCTGCCCGCCGCCGCGGACGCGGGCGTGCAGTGGTACATCATCGAGCACGACGAGCCGCTCGATCCGGCCAAGGTCGTCAAGACCGGTGCGGACTATCTGCGCGCGCACCTCCCCGCAAGCGCCACCCGCCAGTAACCGACGGAGCCCGTGTTGAAAATCATCCTGACACTAGCCATGCTCGCTTCCGCCGCGGCGTCTGCGACCCCGGCGTCCGCTGCGGAAGACGCCGCGGCGGGCGCCAAACTCTACGCGGCCAATTGCTCGTCCTGCCACGGCGCCGGGCGCGCGGGCATTCCGGGAATGTTTCCCGCGCTCACCGACGTGGGCAAGCGACTCGATGCGAAACAGATCAAGGAAAAGATCGCGAAGGGGGGCGGACTGATGCCGCCCTTCAGCCAACTGTCCGAGAAGGACATCGAAGACATCGCCGTCTTCCTGAAACAGTAGCCGCGCATGGGCGCGGAAACCCGTTCCGCGCCCTTCGCTTACAGCTCGCGCACCCAGATGTTGCGATAGCTGACCCTGGAATCGTGGTCCTGCAGGTAGATCGGCGCGCAACCGTGCGGCGAGTACGAAGGCGCGCCGATGTATTCGGTCTTGCCCGACAGGACGGTGTCGTTCTGCACCAGGACGCCGTTGTGCAGCACGGTGATGCGGGCTGGCGAAACCAGGCCGCCGCCGTCCGAGAAGCGCGGCGCCTTCCAGATGACGTCGTACGCCTGCCATTCGCCCGGGGCGCGCGAGGCATTCACCAGCGGGATGGACTGCTTGTAGATCGACGCGGCCTGGCCGTTGGAATAGGTCGGGTTGTTGTAGCTGTCGAGCACCTGCAGCTCATAGACCTCCTGCAGGAAGATGCCGCTGTTGCCGCGATGCTGGCCGTCGAAGCCCTTCGTCTCGGTGGGTGTGCGCCATTCCACATGCAGCTGGATGTCGCAGAAGCGTTGTTTGGTGCGGATGCCCTTGCTGCCCGGCACCACGGTGAACGCGCCATCGGCAATCGTCCACGGCGCCTTGCCGCCCTGCTCCGATTCCCAGGCCGAGAGATCCTTGCCGCCGAACAGCACCACGGCGTCGGAAGGCGCGGCATCGTCGGGCGTGGCGACGACTGCGGGAACCGGCTTCCAGACTTCGGTCCGCGCAGGATCGTGCGATGGGTCGCTCTGCGCCTGAGCGAAAGCCGGGGCCGCGATCAGCGCGCAGGCCGCCATCAGGACCGGATGGGTCATTTTGCTCCCCGGCGCTCCAGGCAAGTGAGCGGCGCCCATCAGGTGGCCCACCCAGGCGTGCCCGGTTCGTAATGCATGTCGCCGTCATAACGACCCGGCACGGCGACGTATCGCAATACCTTCGTCGCACCCACCTCCGAGGTGAAGAAACTGAAGATGGCGAGCTGCTTGAGCATCGTGAAGTAATGCGGCTTCAACGCTTCCTTGTTGGCGCCGCCGGCTGCGGCTATCGCGCTGGCCTGCTTTCTGGCTTCGGCGTCCAGGGCGCGCAGCAGTTCGGCGCGCGCTTCGGGCTTCAGCGACACGAAGCGGCCACCGGCGCGCTTGTCGATGTCGGCCAGGCCGGCACGGAACGTCGCCTGGTTCTCCGCGGTGTAGCAGTCGGTGGCGAATTGCGCCATGAACAGGCCCACGCCCGCATCCTTCGCGCCCGGTGTCTTGGTCCGTGGCAGGATGGTTTCCGCGATCTCGTCCAGCGTGGCCACGTCGGCCGCGGAAAAGGCGTTGTTGGCCGCCGGAACCGATTCCTGTCCGTAGACGAAGGCCGGTATGCCGATCATGGCCGCGCCGGTGGCGGCGGCGATCATCTTCAACAGGTCACGACGTTCCATCACAGATTCCCCGCCTTGAGTTCGCGCACCGCATGGTCCGCCGCCCGCGCCGTCAACGCCATGTACGTCAGCGACGGATTCACGCAGCCGCTGGAGGTCATGCAGGCGCCGTCGGTCACGTAGACGTTCGGCGCATCCCAGACCTGGTTGTGCATGTTCAGCACCGAATTCTTCCGGTCCCGGCCCATGCGCGCGGTGCCCATTTCGTGGATGCCCATGCCCGGTGCGTAGTCGTTGTCGTGCGCCTTGACGTCCTTGACGCCCGCCGCTTCCAGCATTTCGGCGGCGTCCGCGCCCATGTCCTTGCGCATGGCCAATTCGTTCTCGCGTATGGACACGTCCATCGCCAGCACGGGCAAGCCCCACTTGTCCTTGCGGTTCGGATCCAGGCTGATCTTGTTGTCGTGGTACGGCAGCATCTCGCCGAAACCGGTCATGCCGATGTACCAGTCGCCCGGCAGGGTCAACGCATCCTTCAGGTCGGCACCGATGTTGAGCTCGGCGATCTCGCGCGACCATCCCGAGCGGCTGGCCCCGCCCTGGTAACCGAACCCGCGCGCATAACCGCGCTTGTCGTCGCCGACGTTGCGGAAACGCGGAATGTAGAAACCGCAAGGGCGACGACCGTAGTAATACTTGTCCTCGTAGCCGTCGACCCGTCCGGACGCGCCGACACGGAAATGGTGGTCCATGACGTTGTGCCCCAGTTCGCCCGAAGAAGAGCCCAACCCGCCTTCCCAGACATCGGTGGCCGAATTCATCAGCAGCCAGGTCGAGTTGAAAGCCGATGCGTTGAGGAAAACGACCTTGGCGGTGTACTGGGTGGTCTGGCCGGTCTCGGCATCGATGATCTCCACCCCCCGCGCCCGCTTACGATCCTTGTCGTAGAGCACTTCCTTGACGATCGAGAACGGGCGCAGGGTCAGGTTGCCGGTCTTCATCGCCGCCGGCAGCGTCGCCGACTGGGTCGAGAAGTAGGCGCCGAAGGGGCAGCCCAGGACGCACTTGTTGCGGTACTGGCAATTGACCCGGCCCTGCTCAGGCTTGGGCTGGGTGATGTTCGCGGTACGCGAGTGGATCAGGTGGCGCGTGCCGCCGAACGCCTGCTTGATCCTCGCCGCGACGTCCTTCTCGACGATGTTCAACGGGATGGGCGGCAGGAACTCGCCGTCGGGAAGCACGTCCAGCCCTTCACGGGTGCCGGCGATGCCCGCGAACTTCTCCACGTGATCGTACCAGGGCGCGATGTCCGCGTAACGGATCGGCCAGTCGGTGGCGATGCCGTCCTTCAGGTTCGCTTCGAAATCCAGCTCCGAAAGGCGATAACTCTGCCGGCCCCACAGCAGCGAGCGGCCGCCGACGTGGTAGCCGCGGAACCAGTCGAAGCGCTTGGTCTCGGTATAGGGGCAATCCTTCTCGTCGGCCCACATTCCGGCGGTTTCTTCGGAAAGCGGATAGTCGCGTTTCAACACCGGATGATCCGCGATCATCGCCTGGGTAGGCTCGCCGCGATGCGGGTAGTTCCAGGCCTCCTTCGTCGCGTTGACGTAATCCTTGACATGCTCGATGTTGCGGCCACGCTCCAGCATCAGGACCTTGAGTCCCTTCTCGGTCAGTTCCTTGGCAGCCCAACCGCCACTGATTCCCGAGCCGACGACGATGGCGTCGTAGTGATTGTCTGCCATGGGTTTCTTTACCTAGGTGGATGTTCGTTTCAGACGTCGCAGAGGCGTATCGCCTCGCGCAGCGAGGCGACGGGATCCGGCCCTTCGGCCTCGAACTCCTGCGCCACGTAACCTTGGAAGCCGGTGTCGCGGATCGCGCGACAGATGGCGGGATAGTTGAGTTCCTGGTTGGCGCCGATCTCGTGCCGGCCCGGCACGCCCGCCGTGTGATAGTGCTTGAAGCACTCATGGTGCTTGCGGATGGTAGCGATGATGTCGCCTTCCATGATCTGCATGTGGTAGATATCGAACAGCAGGCCGAAGTTGTCCGAGCCGATCCGCTTGCACAGCTCGACGCCCCACGCAGAGTGATCGCACAAGTAGTCGTGGTGATCGACCTTGGAATTCAGCAATTCCATCACCAGCACGACGCCGCGCTTCTCGGCATGCCCGAGGATGCGCTTCAGCCCGGCCTCGGAATTGGCCATTCCCACCGCGGGGTCCATGCCGTTGCGGTTGCCGGAAAAGCAGATCAGGTTGCGGTAACCGGCATCGGCGACCAGGTCGATGTGGCGGGTGTAGCGCTCCACCAGCTGGTCGTGGAACTCGGTGGCGGCGAAGCCCTTGGTCAGGCCCAGCTCCGCGCCGTTGCACATCGAGCTGTACACGCCATTCGCCTTCAGGATGGACCACTCTTCCGGGCCGACCAGATCGATGGCGGCGAAACCGATGTCCTTCACCGTCCGGCAAAGCTGGGGCAGCGATTGATTCGAAAGCGTCCAGCGGCAGACGGAGTGCCTCAGGTTGCCCTTGAGCGGCGACGCAGCGGCGAACCCGGGCATCATGCCGGCGGCGACCAGCCCGAGGCCTCCCATCGCAGCCGAGCGAAGCGCGCTGCGTCTCGTGAACTTGAGTTCCAGAGGAATCATCCCAGCCACCTCACACCGCAAAAGAAAGCTGGCTCAAACAAATCTTTCGAGGCGTCGCGCCACGAGGATGCACACCGGCCACCGATGCGGCGCCCCGGTTCGATCGAATAGATGCCCATTCATCTCCCGGCCTCCCGACCGGCACCAAACCCTGAAGATTCGCCTTGATGCAATCGATTGCAACATAAAACAGCGGAACGCCTCATGGCAAGACTTGGGGCATGAATTCTTATGCTGCACGGCACAACGGAGGCGGCATCTTCGCCCTCGCGACATTACGTCAATGCCGTCCGCGATCATCCCGCGGATGATTCCGTCCGCACGTCCAAACGCTGCCAAGTCGGCACGCTGCGGAAGACGCGTGGCGATCTCTCCATGCGCGTTGCAGGCATCCGCAGATCCGCATCTTTGTGCAGGGCGTTCGTCGCCACTCGGCGGCACAGACTTGATCCGTGCTCTTTCGCAAGCAGCGACTTCGAATCACCGTGGCGCCCTGGAATCAGGTTACGAGACTCGCAGGGAAGACGCCGTCTGGATCAATTCCCTGCCCGATCCCAGTTGTACTGCGCAGCCGCGGCGTTGTTGATCAGGCCCGACAGCGGCAGCAACTGGGTCAGGAAACGATTCCAGCGCGTCACGCCGGCCGGACCGACCCAGACCACGTCGCCCGCCCGCAGCGGAAAGCGTGAGCCGAGCGCGAAAGCCGCCGGCGACTTGGCGTTCAACTGATAGACCGTGGTCTGCGCGTTCTGCAGATCCTCGATGCCGCGGATCACGTAGACCGCGCTGCCCTTCGAGGTAACCGGATTCAGGCCACCGCTGCGCCCCAGCGCCTGGGTCAACGACAGGTCGGTGGTCTTGAAGGTGATCGCCTGCGGACGCATCACTTCGCCGATCACGTATACCTGCTTGCGGTCGTTGAACGGCAGGAACAACTGGTCGCCGGGCTTCAGGTAAATGGTCGGCGCGACCTTGCCGTCGCGATTCAACGCATCCAGGTCGATCGGATAGTTGCGCTGGTCGCGGGTCAGCACGAAGCCGGACAGATCGGCCTGCTCGGGATCGATCCGCGCCTTGCCGACGGCCTGCGCCAGGGTCAGCGGAACGGTGGTGATTTCCTGCGGCGTGGTGTCGGCGAAAGCGCCCTGCACCGACACGCGGCTGCCGTAGCCGACCACGTTGACGTCGAGCTGCGGGTCGCGCAGGTATTTGGACAGGCGGTTGACCAAAGTGCTGCGCAACTGTTCGATCGACATGCCGGTCACGTTGATCTTGCCGGCATAGGGATAGAAGAAGCTGCCGTCGGGCTGCACCAGGCGTCCGTTGGTTACCGCCTGCTGCTGGCTGCCCGCCGGCGTGGTCAGTTCCGGGTGGTCCCAGACCGTGACCAGCAACGTATCGCCCGGTTGGATGCGATAGGTTTCGGGGCGATAGCCGACCAGTTCCGAAGGCAATGCCGCAGCCGCCACCGACGGTTGCGCGCTGGCGAGCATCTGCGGCGTGATCGCCACCACGCGCGGCTCGCTGCCCTGCACTGAAGCGTTGTCGCCCTCGCCGCGCACGGACATCTGCTGGCCGGTGCAGCCGGCGAACATGGCGACGCACAGAGCGGCGGCCAAGGACTTTGTCATGGTGTTCATCGTGTGCCCTCCTTGCGGGCGGCATGAACGAAGGATTGGCTGCAATGCGATTCATTGCGATCGCCGACAGTGGTGCGCGGCGGTGCTGTCGAGCCTAGTTTTTGCCGCGCCTTCGCCGCGTGAAATGCACCGCGCAACTTTGCTCGCGGATGAACGCGACGAATATGCGAAAGGTTCATCTTCATAACCGCGCGGCCAGCAAACCCGCGAGTTCCTTCCATGCGCGTCCGCTGCGCCACAGCGCGCCTCGGGAAGGAACCCAGCGCTGTTTCCAGCCGCACAACGGCGCGCCCTCCGGCACCGGTACCGGCACCACTTCGATTCCGGTCTCGCGGAACAACAGGTCGGCCCGCGGCATGTGCAGCGACGAAGTGACCAGCAACAGGCGCCGCAAGCCATGCCGGCGCGCGATCTCGGCGGTGTATTCGGCGTTGTCGCGCGTATCGCGGCTGTTCTCCTCCAGAAGCAATGCCGAAGCAGGCACGCCGAGCCGCTCCATCGCATCGGCCATGCGGCGCGCTTCGCTGCCATTCCCTCCTCCACCGCCGCCGGAGAGGATCACCAGCGGCGCACGCCGCGCCCACCATGCGCGTGCGCCAGCCGCAACGCGACTGTACTTCAGCGCCCGCGCATCGACTTCCGGGCGATCGAGCCATCCGTAATGCCCGCCGCCGAGCACGACGATGGCGTCGGCCGTGGGCAGGCTCGCGGCATCGGCGACCGTCGGATAACGACGTTCCAGCAGGCCGCGCAAGGCGTCCGATGCGATCGGTATCGACCACACCGCCGACCACGCCACCCCCAATGCGAGCAACGCGGCACCGAGTCTGCGTCGTCGCACCACGATCAACGCCAAAGCCGCCAACGCCAGCCACAGCGACAAGGTAGGCGGATAAGTCAGCGCGACGACAAGGTCCTGTATCGAAGCGTGCATGTTCAGGGCGCCTGCAGGCACTTCTGCCAATCGCCCGGCAACGGCACCGGGAGCAACTCGTCATAGACCTCCAGGGTCTGGCGGATCACGCCGCGCAGGTCGAAGTGCTGCAACGCCTGCTGGCGCGCGCGGTCGCCCAGTCGTCGCAGCAACTCGCGGTCGTCGTCCAGTCGCGCCAGCGCCGCGGCCAACGACGACGCGCTGCGCGGTTGCACGTGCAGGCCGTCGATCCCGTCTTCCGCAACGACTTCGCGACACCCGGGAAGGTCGGTGGTCACCAGGGCCAGGCCGCTCGCGGCACCCTCGATCAGGCTCTTCGGCACGCCCTCCCGGTAATAGCTCGGCAACGCCATCACATCGACCCGGCGCATCAGCGCGGGCATGTCTTCGACGTGGCCGAGCCAGCGCAAGGCGCCCAGCCGTTGCCAGTCTTCGACCTCTTCGCGCTGCACCGAACTGGGATTTCCCGGGTCGGGCGTGCCGGCGAGCAGGAAATCGACCTGCCGTCCCTGCCGTTTCAGCATCAGGGCGGCTTCGGCGAATTCGCCAACCCCCTTTTCCCGCAGCAATCGCGCGGCCAGCAGCACGCACAAGGGGCGTGTCGACGGCGCGCGCGGCGCAGGGCTGAACCGGGTGATGTCGACGCCCGAGCTGCGGATCACGCGGATCTTTTCCGCCGGCGCCAATCGCAATTCCGTGAACAGATCCGCATCGTCCGGGTTCTGCAGAATGACCCGGGAATTGCCATGGCCCAGGCTGCCGCGCATCAATGCGCCCAGCATGGGCCGAAGCACGCGCGCCTTCAGGCTTTCGCTGGCGAATACGTAGCCCATGCCGGCCACCGCATTGACCATGGCCGGGACGCCGGCCATGCGTCCCGCAAGTGCGCCGTACACCGCGCATTTGGCGGTGAAGCTGTGCAGCAGGTCGGGCTTCTCTGATGCCAGCAGCCGTGCGAGCGCCCGCAAGACCCACGCTTCGCGCAATGGGTTCAAGCTGCTGCGCTGCATCGGCAACGTCCGCCATGGAATGCCGTGGTCCGCGAAACGGGCGCCGAAATCCCCGGGCGGCGACACCATCACCACGTCCGCACCCAGCGATCGGAGTTGCTGGGCGGTCGACAGGCGGAAGTTGTACAGGTACCAATCGGTATTGGCGAACAGCACGATCTTCATCGCATGCCCTCCATCGTTCCTCCGTGCAGACCATGTCCCGCTCCGCCCTGCCCTGCGGTCGTTGATCGCGCGGCAGGCAGCAACAGGGGAAGTATCAGGAACAGCAGGAAACACGACGCATAGCGGATACCGCTGCCGGGGTTGTAGATGCCGAACGGCGTGTACGCGACCAGCATCATTACCGTGGCCGGGAGCCAGCCCAGCAGCACGACGGCACGCGGCGGTTCATGCAGTTTGAACAGCGCCGTGTACGCGGCCCGCAGCAGCAGGCCCAGCACGACCAGGCCGGCGGCGAAGAACGGCAGCATGATCGGACGCGACAGCACTTCCATCGGCGTCGGCCCGACCAGCGCCAGCGGCGCCATCCACCAGACGTTCGCCAGCAGGTCGCCGGTGCTGCGCAGGTCGACCCAGGTACGCGTGGTCGCCGAGGTTACGGTGAAATAGCTCCGGGCCTGCGGCAATACTTCGTCGCCGATGAAGGCATCGATCTGCGGCCACGCCACATACAACGCCACCGACGCCAGCAGGACGAAGAACAAGGCGCGTACGCCGACGCTGAGGCGCAGGCGCGGCCCCCAGGCGAACATCAGGTAGACCAAGAAAAACAAAGCTGCGCCCAGGCCGAACGGTGCGCGCAGATACACCATTCCCGCCGCCGCCAGCGCCGCCAGCAGCATGGCCCCGATACCGCGCCCGCGCCGGTAATGCCCGAGCACCGCGCCCATGAAGAAGCCCATCAAACCGACGAACAGCGATTCGCGTCCGGTGACCGAAGCCCACACGCCGAAGTTCGGATTCAAAAGGATCAGCAGCAACGGCCAGCGCTGGCGGCCACGCAGGTCCGCTCTGGAGACCAGGTGGCACACGCCAGCCGCCGCGAACATCGAGAATGCCAGATGCACCAGCACGTCCATGCCCAGCACCGAGCGCAAGCCACCGGCGATGCGCGTGATCAACAGGGTACGGCCCTGGGTGAACGACGATTCGCCGTAGCCGCCTTCCAGGTAGGCCTGGGCGTCGCCGAGCATGCTGTAGCGGCTGTAGATGAAGACGGAGAACAGCGTCCAGCCGGCGAAGATCGCCAACACCAGGCTGCGCCCGAGCGGTGCGCCGTCGATAGCCAGCGGCCGCGGCGCGAACCTGTACTGCGTGGATGCGATCATCGCTGTGATCTCCCTGATGCGCGACCTGCCGCATCGTGCCGGTGCGGGTCACGGGCCATGGGTCAACTCCGGATGCAGCTTGCGCACGCCCAGCCAGGTACCGAACAGCAGCGCCGCTTCCGCCACCACCGTCGCCCAGGCCGCGCCCATTTCGGAAAACCGCGGGATCAGCAGGACATTGCCGGCCACGGCGACGACGGTCGCCATCGTCATGGCCTGGACGCGCATGCGCATGTGGTCGCCGGTCATCAGCGCGGCGCCCATGGCGGTGGAAAGGAAACGGATCGGTGGACAGATCGCCAGCACCATCAGGATGGCGACGACGCCCCGATAGCGTTCGCCGAAGGCCAGCGGCACCAACCATGGACCCAACGCCAGCATCGCCGCGCCGACCAGCAATCCCAGCACGAACATGCCGGCATTGCCCTTGCGATAGGCGAAACGGAACTTTGGGCGATCGTGCGCGGCCCAGCGATGCAGCTTGCCCTGCAGGAATTTCTGGTAGATCGTCGCCGGAATCAGGTAGATCGCGGTCATCACCGCCAGCGCAATCGCGTACCTGCCGGCGTGCGCATCGCTGCGGAAATACTTCAGCAGGATCGTGCTGATCTGGAAGAACACCGGATACAGCGCCGCGTACACGCCATAGGCCCAGGCCTGCGACCACACCTCGCCCATGCCGGGGCGTGCGCCGTACGCGATGACGTCGGGCCTGTCGCCATGTCCCTTCAACGCGATCTCGCCGCGGAACATCGCCCGTATCTGCGGTACCGCCGACAACGCCATCAGCAGGGAGATCGAGCCGTAGGCGATGGCGACGAAGCGCCAGCCGAGTTGCGGCACCAGCAACAATCCGACGGCGACCAGCAGCCGGCTGCCGGGAATCGCCAACTGGTTCAGCGCCATCCGCGCGAAGCGGTCCTCCAGCCGAAACTTGTTGCTGGCCAGGTTCACCGTCAACACGCTGAGGACCACCGGGGTCAGCACCAGCAGACTGAAGCGCGTGCCATCGCGCGGCGCGGCCAGCAGCGCCCATCCGACGACGATGCAGATCGCCAGCACGGTCGTCGCCAAGGTGAAGCGCAGCGACGGCACCAGCCAACGGTCCGCCGCCCAGCCTTCGACGCCATACGCCTTCAGACGGAACTGGGTCAGGCCGAAACCGGCCAGCGGCGCGATCATCGTCACCGTCGCCAAAGACGAAGCGAACAATCCGTAGGCGTCTGGCCCCATCTTGCGTGCGAGCAAGGTCTGGGTGAGGAACACCATCAACGCGCCGACGACGGTGGCCACGCCGAGCATCGACACAGTCATCGCCGCGCGGCGCAACGCCGGCAGTGCCATCGAAGCGTTCATCAGCGGCGCCTCCCCGCCATGGCGTGCTTCGCTTGCTTGGGGAGACTGTCGAACATCATCGGACTCTCGGGCGACAAGACTTCGACTGCCACCCCTGCTTCCTCCGAAGCAGCGAGCCTGTTGCAGTCGTCGCACGATTATCCGGATGCGCTTCGCAGGCACTGAACGAGCGTATACAAGCCTGAAGCGAAACGATGCTGGTGTTACCTGCCTTTCACCGCCTCGTCACCGCCGCTTTACTCATCGAGGCAAGGCGGCGCATCGGCCACACTTCTGGCTAACCGGAACCTGAATTGGAGAGGCGCGGGGCGCGCACGGTATCGGCAACCGTGCGCGGCCAGGCGCATCAGCGATAGTAGTTCGTCGTGATCCGGATGTCGGATGTATCGCTGTAGATATAGATGTCGCGCTCGATCTTCGAACTCCATCCGTCCAGGGTGAAGGCGGTGCGCGTCACCACCCCCTGGCGACTGTAGTTGCCGGAGAAGATATTGCGGCTGACCTGGCAATTGCTGGTTCCATCCTGGATGAATATGCCCGTGGCCGAGTTGTTGCGGATGGTGTTGTTGGAGATGTAGCTCGCCACCGCGTTGCGGGTGACGATGCCGCAACTGCCGTTGTTCTCGACGGTGCAGCGATCCACAGTGACGCTCTTGGCGCCCTTGTACAGCAGCATGCCGTAGCGCGCGTTGCCGTGCACCCAGCAATTCCGGAACAGCACCTGGTAGGCGATGTTGCCGTTTTCCGGCTCGATGTCCACGCCGCATTGCGGCGAAGTGCCGTTGCTGTAGCTGAACTCGGAGTCGTAGACTTTCACGCCGCGCACGTAGCCGACCGACATGGCCTGGCGGCGATTGCCGGTACTGACGACGTTGGCGACGACGACGTTCGCGGCCGGGACCGGCGGCGCCTGCCACACGCTGGCGCCGGCGACCACCAGGCCGTCGCCCCAGCAGTTGGAGATGTGCATGTCGCGCACGATCACGTTGCTGGAACCGCGGATGAAGACCCCGCGGCCCCATTCGCCGGTCGTGCCGCTATGGCCGTCGCGCTCGCCGATGATGCGGCCGCCGGAAATCTCCACGTCGTGCTGCTTGCTCGCGTACAGCACGCTGTACTGCTCGGCGCTATTCGGGATGGCGACCAGCACCGCATCCGGCGCCAGCCGCAAGTGCATGTTGCTGCGCAGACGCACCGAGGTCACCGCGTCGATCAAGTAAGTGCCGGCCGGAATGTCGACCGTACCGCCGGTCGAAGGCAGCGCATTGATCGCCCGCTGGATCGCGGCCGTATCGTTGGAATTGCCGTCGCCGAGCGCGCCGTAGCCGCGCACGTTGAGCACGGTGTCGCCACGCGCCAGGGTCGGCAAAGTGTAGGTGGATACGGCTACGCCCTCGCTGGTGACGGCCGCGAACAGTGGCTTGGCGAAGCCGGCCAGGGTGGCCGGCAACGCGATCGCCAGCGATTTGCACAGGAAATCGCGACGCGCCATCCCAGGCTCGCGCGCCGCGCGAGCGGTTTCGATGTTTTTCATGCAGGGAATCCCCGAGGTGTTTCTGTTCTGGTTACAAAACTTCTGGTGATGCGTACGACGCAGGCACGGAAACCCGTGCGAATGCAGGGCGCAACTTATCCGAATATCCCGCTGCCGTGCAGAGCGAATTTCCATAACTGTGACTTCGCGTCCTATTCACTCGCGTGAACGCCGCGAAGTCAGCTTGGTGCATGCGCATTCAAGTACATGACCGCGCATGCAGAAGCTTGCGCGCGCGTCGGATTTTTCATCCCGCGTTCTCGCCTGCCATGCCATGGTGATCGGGATCGAATGGATGGAGCAGTGATCTGCATGCTTGACGCGGACCGCATGGCCGGGAGTGACGACCCGGCGTCGTTCGCGCCGGTGAACCTGTTGTGGACCGGCGGCTGGGATTCGAGTTTCCGCCTGCTGCAACTGCTGCTGCAGCACAGGCGCAAAGTCGTGCCGCGGTATCTGGTCGACGAAACCCGCGCCTCGGCCCGCAACGAACTGCTCGCCATGCAACGCATTCGCGAGCGCCTGTTGCAGGAATATCCGCATACGCGTTCACTGTTGGAACCGTTGCGCCGCCACGACGTCGCGCAGATCGCTTCCGATCCCGCGATCACCGCCGCCCACGCAGCCTTGGCGTCGGAACGCTTCCTGGGCAACCAATACGACTGGCTCGCAAGGTTCTGCAAACAGCAAGGCATCGAACGCGCCGAGCTCGCGGCGGGTTACGTCGGCGGCCGGATCCATGCCGCCCTGCGTTCGTTCGTCACTCCGGTTCGCGACGATGGTTACGACAGCTATCGCGTTGGCCCGGAATACCGCGGCACGCCGCAATACCTCCTGTTCGGCGCTTTCTCCTTCCCGCTGTTCGACCTGGACAAACTGGGCACCGCGCGCATCGCCGCGGAGAACGGCTGGCTGGACCTGCTGGACCTGACCTGCTTCTGCCACAAGCCGCGCAACGACGGCGCGCCGTGCGGCTGCTGCAATCCGTGCCTGTATGCGGTGGACGAAGGTTTCGGCTGGCGCATCCCGCGCGGAAACCGCATAAAGGGGATGTTCTACCGCGCGCTGGTGCGGCCGGCGAAAGCGCCGGCCAAGGCGATCATGCGGCGCTTGCGCGCTGGCGCCGAGCGTTCCCCATCGCGAGCGGGCTAGCCGGACGAAGCGACGGGATTGCCGTCGACGCGGATGTTGCGCGAACCTGCACGCACGGACACGCCGCGCCCGCCGTTGCCCTGGATGCGGTTGCCGTCGAACTCGGAGTCCACCGCGGCCACGGCGAGTATGCCGGGGCCGCCGTTGCGCTCGATCGTGCAGTTCCGGATCTTCACCGCCGCCGCGCGCTTGTACAACTGGATGCCGGCGCCGCGGTTTCCGCTGACCTGGCAATTCTCGATGACGATATCCCGTGCCACGTCGGCATCCGGCTCGATGTCGATGCCCGCGCCCGGCGCGGTACCGCCGTTGCCGTTGAACTGGCAATCCTGCACGCGTACGCCGCGATAGCTGCCCAGGGTCAAGCCCTGGCGCCGGTTGCCTTCGCAGATCACGCCGACCAGCAACAGGTCGCTGCCCGGTTGCGACCAGCGTCCGCGGGACATGTAGCCGCCGGCGGAAATGCCATCGCCCCAACAACGGGAAATGCGCAGATCGCGCAGGGTCACCCGCTCGCAGGCGCGCAGGCGGATACCGTGCCCCCACTCTCCTCCCGTACCCAGGTGCGAATCGCGTTCGCCGACGATGCGGCCACCCGATATTTCCACATCCTGCAATCGTTCGCCGAGCAGGACGTTCGCTTTCGGCTCGGCATTGGGCATGGCGCGCAAGGTGGCGCCCGGCGCCAGCGCGAGATGCATGCGGCTGCGCAAGCGGACGCTGCGCGTCGGATCGATCAGGTAGTCGCCGGCGGCAACGCTCACGGTACCGCCAGCGTCCGGCAAGGCATCCACCGCAGCCTGGAAAGCCGCCGTGTCGTCATGCACGCCATCGCCCTTCGCACCATGGTCGCGGACGTCGACCCGTG
>DASRYD010000160.1:0-3083 GCA_035653955.1 Pseudoxanthomonas sp. | reverse complement strand
CGCGTTGCTGGCGAACACCTCGTCCCACTGCCGCGGCGTGGTTTCGCCGAATGGCGTGGGATGGAAGGTCGAGGCGTTGTTGACCAGCGCATCGAGGCGGCCGAAATGGCCGATGGTCTTCGCGACGAGCTCCGGCAGGCGATCGAATTCGGCCAGATCGGCCTGCAACGCGCGCGCACTGCCGGCGCGCGCGATGTCCAGTTCGGCGACCAGCGCCTGCATGTCGGTCGTGGAGTTGCGGTAGTGCAGAGCCAGGTCGTAGCCGTCGGCATGCAGGCGGCGGGCGATGGCCGCGCCGATGCGGCGGGCGGCTCCGGTGATAAGGGCGACGGGGCGGGACTCGTTCACGTGACACTCCGGCGACGGCTTGCGGTGCATTGTCGCGTATCTTCGGCGCTCGCAGCACCGCTTTGGTGCGTACCGTCCGCGATGTCGAAAGGCGGCGAAATCGCGCTTGACGCCTTTCCCGGTTTGCGGGCATGTTGTGGCGCAAGCCGGCGCCGGAATCCGTTCGGTCCGGCCGGACCAAGGGCGTGAATGGACTGGGCGAAATACCGCACCACCACTTATGACGAGCTGATCCAAGCAGACGGTCGGCCGCGGCCCGCGGCCACGCGACTGGTCGAATACCTGTCCGGCCTGTCCGGCCGCGAGATCGCCGAACGCCAACTCGCCGCCGATGTCGTCTCCCGCGTGCAGGGCATCACTTTCACCGTGTATTCCGATGGTCGCAACGTCGACCGCACGCTGCCGTTCGACCTGATCCCGCGGGTCATCGCGCGCCGCGAATGGGAACGCACCGAAGCGGGGTTGAAGCAGCGCATGCGTGCGCTGAATCTGTTCATCGGCGATATCTACGGCAAGCAGCGAATCGTCAAGGACAAGGTGTTCCCGGCGATGTTGCTGAAGGATTCGGTCAATTTCCGTCCGCAGTGCGTGGGCATCCGGCCGCCGCTGGGCGTGTGGGCGCACATCTGCGGTTCCGACCTGGTGCGCGACGCCGACGGCACCTTGTACGCGCTGGAGGACAACCTGCGCATTCCCAGCGGAGTCAGCTACATGCTGGAAAACCGCATGGTGGCCAAGCGCGTGTTCCCGGAACTGTTCGAGACCAGTTCGATCCTGCCGGTGGACGAATACCCGTCGCAGTTGTACGACACCCTGGCGGCGCTGTCGCCGCGCCCGGGCGACACGCCGGTGATCGCACTGCTCACGCCGGGAGTGTTCAACAGCGCGTATTTCGAGCATGCCTATCTCGCCCAGGCGATGGGCATCGAGCTGGTCGAGGGCAGCGACCTGTTCGTCGCCGACGACGACTGCACCTACATGCGCACCGTGTACGGGCCGCAGCGCGTAGACGTGGTCTACCGGCGCGTGGACGACCTGTTCCTGGACCCGGAGGTGTTCCATCCCGATTCGGCGCTCGGCGTGCCTGGGCTGATCCGCAGCTGGCGCGCGGGCAAGGTGGCGCTGGCCAACGCGCCGGGTGCGGGCGTGGCCGACGACAAGGTCGTGTTCGCCTACGTGCCGAAGATGATCCGCTACTACCTGGACGAGGAGCCGATCCTGCCCAACGTGCCCAGTTACCTGTGCCACAGCGCGAAGGACCGCAAGTACGTGCTTGAGCATCTGGACGAGCTGGTGGTGAAGCCGGCCAACGAATCCGGCGGCTACGGCATGCTGATCGGTCCGCGCGCGACGAAGAGGGAACGCGAGAAGTTCCGCAAGCTGATCGAAGCCGACCCGCGCAACTACATGGCCCAGCCGACGCTGTCGCTGTCCACCGCGCCGATCGTCACCGACAAGGGGCCATCGCCGCGCCACCTCGACCTGCGGCCATTCATCCTGTCGCGCGAAGACACGTACGTCACCACGGGCGGGTTGACCCGGGTGGCGATGGTGCCGGGATCGCTGGTGGTCAATTCGTCGCAGGGCGGCGGCGCCAAGGACACATGGGTGGTCGATCTCGACGACGAAGTCGAGCAGGGCGCCCTTGAGGAGGGCGCCTGATGCTGTCGCGCGTGGCCGACAACCTGTACTGGTTCAGCCGCTACGTGCGCCGCGCGGAAAACACCGCGCGCCTGGTCGGCGTCGGCAGCCAGTTGCAGCTCGACCTGCCGCGTTCCATCGATTTCGCCTGGCGGCCGCTGATCGATACGGTCGGCGCCGGCGGGGCGTTCGCCGAGCATTTCCCGAGGGCGGGCGAGGACGTCGGCGACGCCGAGGTGATGCGCTTCCTGCTGCTGGACGAGCGCAATCCATCGTCGCTGCGCAGTTCGGTCGACGCGGCGCGGGAAATCCTGCGCAGCATCCGCGACAGCCTGCCGCAGGACGTGTGGGAAGCGATCAACGACCTGCACATCTACATCGACGGCAACGGCGAGCGCAGCATCAGCCGGCGCTATCGCATCGACTTCCTCAACCGGGTCACCGACGGCTGCCTGAAGGTGTCCGCATTGCTCTCGGCCAACGTCAGCCGCGACATCGGCTTCCAGTTCCTGCGCCTGGGAACGGCGCTGGAACAGGCCGACATGACCACGCGCATCATCGACGCAGGCGCCTCGGGCCTGGTCACGCCGCGCAAGGAAGACGATCGCGAGGCTTTCCGCAACATGCAATGGATGGCCGTGCTGCGCGCGCTGGCCGCGTACCAGGGCTATCGCCGCCAGGTGCGCCAGCGGGTGACCGGCGAGCTGGCGTTGCGGTTCCTGCTGCAGAACTCCGAGTTTCCGCGCAGCGTGCAGTTCTGCCTGACCCGCATGCAACGCCTGCTGCCGAACATGCCGGCGCGGCCGGAAGTGGAGCGTCGCATGAACCGGGTGGCCGGCTTGGTGCGCAACGCCGACCCGGCGGCGCTGGCCCAGCGCAACCCCGCGGAATTCATGGACGAGATCCAGGTGCACCTGGGCGCCTTGCACGACGCGGTCGCGGAGGGTTTTTTCTACAGCTGAGCGAGTGGGCGGCCTGCGCGGGAGCGATCGAAACCGCTCCCCTGAATCTTGCCGCCATGCGTCCGGTGGCGGTCGAATCCCGGGTCGTGCCCGATCGCGTCTACTGCTGTCCCTGCGCGTCGCCGGGGTCCT
>DASRYD010000159.1:0-1784 GCA_035653955.1 Pseudoxanthomonas sp. | reverse complement strand
GGTGGCGGTGGCGCTGTGGCTGTCGCGCCATCCGCTGCAGGCCAATGCGGGGCGGATCATGCTCGGCGCGGTCGCCGGATTCGGCGCGTGCATGATCGGCTTCGGCCTGAGCACCGCGTTCTGGCTGTCGGCGTTCTTCCTGTTGCTGTCGGGCATGTTCGACGGCGTTTCGGTGGTGCTGCGTTCGACCGTGCTGCAACTGGCCACGCCGGACGAAATGCGCGGGCGGGTGTCGTCGGTCAACAGCATCTTCATCAGTTCGTCGAACGAACTGGGCGCGTTCTATTCCGGCGCGATGGCGCGGCTGCTGGGCCTGGTGCCTTCGGTGGTGCTGGGCGGCTTCGTCACCCTGGGCGTGGTCGGCGTCACCTCGTGGAAGGCGCCGAAACTGCGCAAGCTGGACCTGCGCGACCTGCATTGACCGCCGCGGCGACGGGCGTAGACTCGGATGCCCGTCCCGCCGGAGATCGCCCATGGCCTTCGAAACCGTGCGTGGCAAGCGCGTCGTCGTCCGCTTCGACGGCAAGCGCTGCATCCACTCGCGCAACTGCGTGCTGACCCACCCGGACGTGTTCGTACCCAACGTCGAAGGCGATTGGATCCGCCCCGATGCCGCGTACCCGGAAGAAGTCGCGCTGACCGCGCGCGCCTGCCCGTCCGGCGCGATCCGCTACGAGGCGGTGGACGGTACCCAGGTCGAACCCGCGCCCGTGGTCAACACGGTGCGGATCCGCGAAAACGGCCCGCTGGCATTCAACGCGCCGTTGCGGATCGCCGGCGTGGAGGAAGGTTATCGGGCGACGCTGTGCCGTTGCGGCCAGTCGAGCAACAAGCCCTTCTGCGACGGCAGCCATGCCCAGGCCGGCTTCGCCGCCAGCGGCGAACGCGCGCCGAATGAATCGCAGGCGTTGGCGGCGCGCGACGGCGTGCTGGCGATCGAGCCGCAGAAGAACGGCCCGCTGCAGGTCGCCGGCAACCTCGAAATCGTCACCGGCACCGGCCACACCGTCGACCGCGTGACCCGGACCTGGCTCTGCCGTTGCGGACACTCCGCCAACAAGCCTTTTTGCGACGGTTCGCACCGCAAGGCCGGCTTCCAAGCCGAAGGGACCTGAAATCGGCTTCGCGTACCCGGATTCCCGGTGCCGTCGGCTGGACCCGCCATCAAGCGTCCACACACGGCCGCCGTGCGCAGGCCAAAAGGCGCGCCGTCTTCGTGTCCTCTTCTCCGAAATGCGAAACCCCGCCTGGGCGGGGTTTCGCGGTTGCGTTCCGGACAGCCGGAAGCTCAGTCGCCCTGTTGCTTCTGCAGGTGCTCCCAGCGCTCCTGCGCGTCCAGCGTGCGCTCGGCGGTAAGGCGCGCTTCGAGGCGCTCCAGGCCGATCTCCTCGCCGGTGTCCACGCAGTAGCCGTAATCGCCGGCTTCCAGCCGCTTCAGCGTGCTGTCGATCTTGCCGATCAGCTTGCGATAGCGGTCGCGGGTGCGCAGTTCCAGCGAGTTCTCGGTTTCGCGGGTGGCGCGTTCGGCTTCGTCGCCGATGTCGCGAACCTCGTCCTTCAGGTTCTCGATGGTCTGCTTGGATTCCTCGACCAGGTCGGCGCGCCAACCCAGCAGGCGCTGGCGGAAATACTCGAGCTGCAGCGTGCTCATGTATTCCTCGTCCGCGGCCGGCTTGTAACCGGCGGGCAGGATCGGGCGGCCGGTGGCTTCGTCGGTCTTGTATTCGACCACCCGAACCTTGCCCTTCGGCGCGGGCGCGGGCGGCCTGGCGACGACCGCCACC
>DASRYD010000158.1:0-9822 GCA_035653955.1 Pseudoxanthomonas sp. | reverse complement strand
GGCTGCGCCGGAATCGGCGGCCGCGCAGGCCTACCGAGCAGCGGCGCGGGCCCTGGCCGACGAACTGGCGAAGCGGCCGCGTGCGCCGATGCCGATCGCCTCGTCGCCGGTGTAGATATCCCACGAAGCATCGCGGGCAAGGCCCGCGCCTACGGTAGAATTCGTGCAACGGCCGTCTCGGCCACAGGAACCCCCGCATGAGCATCAAGAGCGACCGCTGGATCAAGCGGATGGCGGAACAGCACGGCATGATCGAGCCCTACGAGGCCGGGCAGGTGAAGCAGGTCAACGGCGAGCGCATCGTCAGCTACGGCACTTCCAGCTATGGCTACGACGTGCGCTGTTCGCGCGAGTTCAAGGTGTTCACCAACATCAACTCGACCATCGTCGACCCCAAGCATTTCGACAGCGGCAGCTTCGTCGACATCGAAGGCGATGTCTGCATCATCCCGCCGAACAGCTTCGCCCTGGCGCGCACGGTGGAGTATTTCCGCATCCCGCGCAGCACTCTGGTGGTGTGTCTGGGCAAGAGCACCTACGCGCGCTGCGGCATCATCGTCAACGTGACCCCGCTGGAACCGGAGTGGGAAGGCCACGTCACCCTCGAGTTCAGCAACACGACTCCGTTGCCGGCGCGCATCTACGCCAACGAGGGCGTGGCGCAGATGCTGTTCTTCGAATCGGACGAAGTCTGCGAGACCAGCTACAAGGACCGCGGCGGCAAGTACCAGGGACAGACCGGCGTTACCTTGCCGCGTACCTGATGTTTCCTACAGGCGCTGTCGCCAGCTTTCGATGCGCGCCGCAAGTTCATCCGCGTCGAACCTGCGCATCGCGCCGCTACCCCATACCGGCCCCGGCCAGGCGGCGTCGCCTTCATGGCGGCCGACCAGGTGCACGTGCAACTGGCGCACGATGTTGCCGAGCGCGCCGATGTTGAGTTTCTGCACGCCAGGTTCGTCGCGCAGCAATTTCGATACCTGGTTGATTTCGGCCAGCAGCAAGCGCTGCCGGTTGCCGTCGAGGTCGATCCACTCCGTCGCGCCGGCCACCCGCGGTACCAGCAGCAGCCACGGGAAACGCGCGTCGTCCATCAGCCGCACCTGCGACAGCGGCCCGTCGGCGATGAAGACGCTGTCGGCTTGCAACCGCGGGTCGAGGGCGAACTCCGTCACCCGACGTGCTCGCGCAGGAAATCGAGCGAACGCGACAGCGCCAGCGCCGCGCTCGGCGCGTCGTAATGGTCGGGACTGGCGTCGCGGTTGAAGGCGTGCTTCGCCGGATAGGTGAAGACGGGCATGTTCGGCAGCTTGTCGCGGTGCGTCTGCACGGCCTCCGGCGGGATCGACGGATCCTGTTCGCCGAAATGGAACATCGCCGGCGCGCGCAGCGACTGGTCGAGGAAGGGCAGATCGCGCGCGCCGTAGTAACTGACGCTGGGCAGGGCCAGCACCTGCGCGGCGCGCAACGCGACGGTACCGCCCCAACAGTAGCCGATGCATCCGATGCGCTTCGATTCGTCCAGTTCGCCGCGCAGCCATTCGGCGGCGCCGGCGACGACTTCGACGGCCGCGTCCATGCCCACCTCGGTGGCCAGTTCGCGCCCGCGCAACGACTCGTCGGGCCCGTAATCCAGCTGGATGTCGGCTTCGACCAGGTCGAAGAAGGCCGGCGCCAGCACCAGGTAACCTTCGCCGGCGAACCGTTCGGCCACGCTGCGGATGTGCGCGTTGACGCCGAAGATCTCCTGCACCACGACCAGTCCGCCACGCAGCTCGCCGGCGGACTCCGCGCGCCAGGCCTGGACGGGGCCACGGACGGTTTTCAGGTTGATCCAGTCGTTCATCGGCGGCTCCGGAGCGGGGTGGCCAGTGTAACCTCCGTATAATCAACGGCCTGTCATCCGTTCGTCCCGCAGGCCCGCGCATGTCCGTTGCCCAGCCCAAGGTCGGTTTCGTCAGCCTGGGTTGTCCCAAGGCCTTGGTCGATTCCGAACGCATCCTCACCCAACTGCGGGTCGAGGGCTACCAGCTTTCGCCCAGCTACGACGACGCCGACGTGGTCGTGGTCAATACCTGCGGCTTCATCGATTCGGCGGTGGCCGAATCGCTCGACGCCATCGGCGAGGCGATGGCCGAGAACGGCCGGGTCATCGTCACCGGCTGCCTGGGCAAGCGCAGCGAGCTGATCCGCGAGCAGTTCCCGGGTGTGCTGTCGATCAGCGGTCCGCAGGACTATGCCAGCGTGATGGACGCGGTGCACGAGGCGTTGCCGCCCGCGCACGATCCGTTCGTCGACCTCGTGCCGGATTACGGCATCAAGCTGACCCCGAAGCATTACGCCTATCTGAAGATTTCCGAGGGCTGCAACCACCGCTGCAGCTTCTGCATCATCCCGTCTATGCGCGGCGACCTGGTGTCGCGGCCGGTCGACGAAGTGCTACGCGAAGCCGAGCGCCTGGCCATCGGCGGCGTGCGCGAGCTGCTGGTGGTATCGCAGGACACCAGCGCCTACGGCGTCGACCTGAAGTACGCGAAGAAGCCCTGGCGCGGCAACGAATACGAAACCCGCATGCGTTCGTTGTGCGAAGGCCTCTCGCAACTGGGCATCTGGACGCGTCTGCACTACGTGTATCCGTACCCGCATGTCGACGACACCATTCCGTTGATGGCGGAAGGCAAGATCCTTCCCTACCTCGATATCCCGTTCCAGCACGCCAGCCCGCGCGTGCTAAAGCTGATGAAGCGGCCCGGCGCGATCGACAAGACCCGCGAACGCATCCGCCGCTGGCGCGAGATATGCCCCGACATCGTCATCCGCAGCACCTTCATCGTCGGTTTTCCGGGAGAAACCGAAAGCGAATTCGAAGAGCTGCTGGATTTCCTGCGCGAAGTGCGCCTGGACCGCGTGGGTGCCTTCGCCTATTCGCCGGTCGAAGGCGCGGCCGCGAACGACCTGCCCGATCCGGTGCCGGAAGCCGTCAAGCAGGAGCGCCTGGCCCGCTTCATGGAGACGCAAGCGCGGATCAGCGCCGAGAAGCTGGAAGCGAAGATCGGCACGACGCAGCGCTGCTTGGTCGATCTGCTGGAGGACGGCATCGCGGTGGCGCGTTCAAAGGCCGATGCGCCCGAGATCGACGGCCTGGTGCACATCCAGAACGGCGGCGAACTCGGTCTGAAGCCGGGCGATTTCGTCGACGTGCAAATCGACGACAGCGACGAGCACGACCTGTTCGGCGATGCGCTGCCGAAGCGGCCCGCCCCCGGCCTTGCCGTCGTTTCGTAGCGGCGAGGCATACTGTCGCCAGTCCCCCAGCAGGAATGGCGACATGGCAACTTCCTTCGACCGCGCTTTCGTCCGCCTGGCCAAGGCTTCTTCGCGCTTCACCGGGCGTCCGCTGTGCTTCGCGCTGGCCCTGGGCGTGATCGTGGCCTGGGGCATCACCGGGCCGCTGTTCCATTTCAGCGACACCTGGCAACTGGTGATCAACACCGGCACCACCATCGTGACCTTCCTGATGGTGTTCCTGATCCAGAACACGCAGAACCGCGACACCGAGTCCATGCAGATAAAGCTGGACGAGCTGATCCGCGTCAGTCGCGACGCGCACAACGCCTTGCTGGACCTGGAGGAACTGGAAGATCGGGAACTCGACGCTTTCCGCGCCCGCTACATCGCGCTGGCCCGGCACGCGCGTGCCGGCGGCGATTTGTGCGAAGACCTGGAGCGCGATCCGGCGGGGCGGGACCCGGGTCAGCCGCCGTCGTAACTCACGCCGATGATGACGAAGCTGGCGATGCCGCCCGGCAGCATCGCCTCGAATTCGTCGTCGATGCGTTTCTTCAGCATCGCGCGCGCCAATGGCGAGTCGATGCTGATCCAGCCGCGCGCGGCGTCGGTTTCGTCGGGACCGACGATGCGGTAGCGCGACAGTTCGGCGGTGGGCAGGTTTTCCAGTTCCACCGTCGCGCCGAAGAACACGGCTTCGGGATCGGCCGGCGCGGAATCCACCACGCGCAGCGCTTCCAGCCGTTTGCTCAGGTAACGCACGCGCCGGTCGATTTCGCCCAGCTGCTTCTTGCGATAGGTGTACTCGGCGTTTTCCGAGCGGTCGCCTTCGGCGGCAGCGGCGGCCAGGGCCTTGACCACCTCGGGGCGGCGCACGCGCCACAGATCGTCGAGTTCGGATTTCAGCCGTGCGTGGCCAGCACGGGTGATCAGGGCGGTGCTTTTCTCGCTCGGGGGGCGCCAGCGGGACATCGGGGAACGGCATCGGGTGGGGCTGAGATGGTCGCATACCGTCCGTGGGGATCAGGCCTGCAGAGGAGCATTCGGCTTCCGAGTGGGCGGGCTGGGGGAGGGAAACGGGCGTGTCGCAGGCTAAGTCCAACGTTGGTATCGGAAGCAACTAACACGGTGGTATTTTTGTCAGAAATCGGCGTTAGATCGGTATAAATTAGGGTTGACAACGTTGGACATAGTCAACAAGCTGTCACAGAGCGAGGCTATCGCGGCGCACGGCGAATGACCGCAGTGCGGCCGAAGTCAGCTATGGAGGAGGGCTGCGCGTTTGTCGCGCATTTCTTTGCGCCAACTGGTTGGACCATTGTACCGGTGACCGGAATTTGTGAGTTGTGGCCCCTTCGTTCCGGCGCGGCGAGGGGTTGGCTGGAGAAGGGAGCGTGTCCGCATTTTTGGTAGCGCTACCTATTCGTGTTGCACAGCAGACAGTCCCAGGGCGACCTGGTTTCCGACATCTAAAAGGTTTGGATCATGAGACAGCATCGCTTATCGAGCGCCATCAGAACGACCCTCGCCGCTTCCATCGCCGTTGCGGCGATCGCGGGGAGCGCCCACGCCCAGCAGGCGGCCGCGCCGGCCGCCAACGACGCGCAGACGCTGGACGCGGTGAAAGTGACCGGCTACCGCGCGTCGCTGGAGAAAAGCCAGGCGGTCAAGCGCGCGGCCAACGCCATCGTCGACGCCATCAGCGCCGAGGACATCGGAAAATTCCCCGACACCAACGCCGCCGAATCGCTGGCGCACCTGCCCGGCATCAGCGTCGACCGCCAGTTCGGCGAGGGCGAGAAGGTCAGCATCAACGGCACCGACCCCGCGCTGAACCGGGTGCTGCTCAACGGCCAGACCATCGCCTCGGGCGACTGGGGCGGCAACCCCACCGATACCAGCGGCCGTACCTTCAACTACACCCTGTTGTCGCCGGAAATCATCGGCCTGATGGAGGTGTACAAGTCGCCGGAGGCGCGCATCGACGAAGGCAGCATCGGCGGCACGGTGATCGTGCACACGCGCAAACCGCTGGAACTGCCGGCCAACACCGTGCGCGGTTCGCTGGGCTACAGCTACAACGACCGTTCCGAGCAGGGCAATCCGCGGGGTTCGGTGTTGTGGAGTTGGAAGAACAGCGACGACACCTTCGGCGTGCTGGCTTCGGTGACCCACGACAAGCAGGAAATCTGGCGCGCCGGCATCGAGTACTGGGGCTATGCGCTTGGCACGAACATTCCGGACGACGTCAACGTCACCGGCAGCGGCGACGTCAAGACCGCGCGTTTCCCGTTCGGCGAGAACAGCGCGTTCTTCCAGCAGGAACGCCAGCGCGACGGCCTGCAGGCCGCGCTGCAGTGGAAGCCGAACGACAGGAACGAGTTCAACCTGACCGGCATCTACATCAAGGGCAAGTACAACAACTTCAGCGAGTCGCGCTACGTCTGCCCAGGCTGCTCGGTGGGCAACTTCACCGACGTGACCCTGTCGAACGGCTACATCACCTCCGGCACCGTGGGCGGCGACGCCTACGCGCAGTTCGACGCCAACTACCGCATGAGCGAGGTCGAGACCAAGAGCCTGAACCTGCGCCACGACTACTCCGGCGACAAGTGGGTGTTCACCACCCAGCTCGGCGCGACCAGCGCGAAGGGCGGCAAGGATCCCGAGTACCTGATGAAGTTCCTGCTGCAGTCCGGCGGCTACGATTTCAGCTACGACGGCAAGCGCGCAAGCGTCCACTACGACGACGGCAGCGCGTCCAACTGGGGTCTGGCGCCCGGGCAGCAGGCGGGCGGCATCGAATACACCACGACCGACGACCGGGAGAAGTACTTCCAGTTCGACGCCGAACGCGATCTCGAATGGGGCGCATTCAATAAGCTGCGGGTCGGCTACAAGTACATCAACCACGACAACGGACAGGGTTCGTATGGCAACCGGATCGACGCCACCGATCCGATCCTGCTGACCCAGTTCGACCCCGGTACCGCGCCGGGCGGCCTGTACGACGGGCTCAACGCCAGCGGCGACCTGATCGGCTGGCCGACCGCCAGCCTCGCCTCGGTCCTGGCCTACCTCAAGGGGCAGCCGCAGGGCGCGTTCGAAGAGAAATACGGACAGGAATACGACGTCAAGGAACTCACCAACGATCTGTATGCGCAGCTGGATTTCGAAGCGGGCGGCTGGCGAGGCAACTTGGGCCTGCGTTACGTCAGCACCATGGACAAGTCGCTCTACTGGCGCGACACCGATGGAGCCGGCTACGACCTGACCCTGGCCAAGAAGCAGTACTACAAGCCGCTTCCCAGCTTCAACCTGGCCTACGACCTGGACGAGGACAAGGTGGTGCGTTTCTCGGCGGCGAAGGTCATCGCGCGCCCGCGCTACGCCGAGCTGTCGGGGTCGGTCAATTTGGACACCACCACCAAGACCGGCGGTGGCGGCAATCCGGACCTGGACCCGTACGAGGCGACCAACTTCGGCGTGAGCCTGGAGTGGTACTTCGCGCCGTCCAGCGTGATCAGCGCGGAAGCGTTCTACCGCAAGATCGACAATTACGTGGTCAATACCACCAACGAGCGCGTACTGACCGATCCGCTCAGCGGCGAGCCGACCCTGTACACGCTGTCCTCGCCGGTCAACGCGGCGGGCGCCAAGGTCAACGGCCTGGCGCTGACCTATGCGCAGAACTTCGGCCACGGTTTCGGTGTGCAGAGCAACCTGACCTATACCGATACCAACACCAGCGAAGGCCTGAACCTGCCGTACGTATCGAGGATCACCTACAACGTGATCCCGTATTACGAGAACGGCCCGTTCAGCGCGCGCATCAACTACAGCTATCGGTCCGAGTACTTCACCCAGGTCGGCCGCCTGAATTCCAACGTGTTCACCGATGCCTACAAGCAGTTGGATTTCACCGCGGCCTACCAGATCGGCGACCACATGAGCGTGAACTTCAACGCCAACAACCTGCTGGATTCGACCTATTACTGGTATAGCCAGGTCAAGTTCGCGCCATTGGGCACGTACAAGACCGGCCGCAGCTACCAGGTGTCGTTCAACTTCAAGTTCTGAGACCGTTGGCGGAACCGCAAGGCCGTCGTCCAGGCGCTCTCTCCGCCTGGCGACGGAATTCCCCCGCATGGAGGGGCCGGTTTGCCGGCCTCGCCGTTTTTTTCGAACGCCAGCCGTTCGCGCTGTTCCCGCGGGGATCGCCGGGGATCAAACGAACGAGGGCGGCCGGCTAGAGCGGGTGGCGCCGAATTCCAGGTTCGGCGTGGCGCCCATCCGGAACGCGAGGTGGCCGCCCGCGGCCAGTTCGCGGTGCGCGATCCAGTTGTGCGGATGCGGCTGGCCGTTCCAGCTCACCGATTGCACGTAGACGTTTTCCGGCGAGTTGCCGTGCGCCTCGATCAGCAGGCGCCGTCCGTCGGCCAGTGCCAGTTCCGCGCGATCCAGCAGCGGGCTGCCGAACACGTAAACGCCGCTGACCGGGTCCACCGGGTACAGGCCCAATGCGCTCAGCACGAACCACGCCGACATCTGGCCGCAGTCCTCGTTGCCCGGCAGGCCGTCGCGTTCGGCGTGGTACATGTCGCGCATCAGCTTGCGCACGCGCGCCTGGGTCTTCCAGGGCTGGCCGGCGTAGGCGTACAGGTAGGCGACATGGTGGCCGGGTTCGTTGCCGTGCGCGTATTGTCCGACCATGCCCGAGATGTCCGGCGGCGCGCCTTCGGGCAGGTCGGAACTGGCCGAGAACAGGGCGTCCAGTTTCCCGGCGAAGCTCCGGTCGCCGCCGAGCAGGCGGATATGGCCATGCACGTCGTGCTGGTTGAGGAAGGTCGCCTGCCAGGCGTTGCACTCGGTGAAATCGTGCCATTTCCGCAGGTGGCCCAGCGCGCGCGGGTCGAATGGTTCGGCCCAGATTCCGTCCGCCAGCCGGCCGCGGACGAAGCCGCTGCCGCGATCGAACACGTTGCGGTAGTTGCGCGAACGGTCGCGCAGTTGCCGGTATCCGCTTTCGTCCCCGGCGGCGCGGGCCAGGTGGGCCACGGCCCAGTCGTCGTAGGCGTATTCCAGCGTCTTGCTGACCGATTCGGCTTCGCGTTCGGCGGGGATGTAGCCCAGCGATCGGTACGACGGCAAACCGCGGTAGTCGTCTTCCATGGCGCGCTTGCGCCATAGCGGCCACGCCTTGGCGAAGTCGATGCCGTCGAAGCCCTTGGCCCAGGCTTCGGCCAGCACGACGGAAGAGTGGTAGCCGACCATGCAATCGGTTTCGCGCGCCTGCAGCGGCCATACCGGCACGCCGCCGGGATTTTGCTCGGCCATGCGGATCAGCGAATTCGCCAGGTCGGGCACTCGTTCGGGTTGCACCAGGGTCAGCAGCGGATGCAGGCTGCGGTAGGTGTCCCACAGCGAAAACTGCGTGTAGTTGCTCGCGCCGGGCGGCAGCCGGTGCACGGCCAGGTCCATGCCGAGATAGCTGCCGTCCACGTCGTTGAACAGCGTCGGCGCGAGCAGGCAGTGGTAAAGCGCGGTGTAGAAGACGCGACGCTCGCGGTCGTCGCGCGCATGGATCCGCACGCGCCCCAGCTCGCGCTCCCACGCGTCGTGCGCGTCGCGGCGCACGGCGTCGAAATCCCAGCCGGGGATTTCCGCATCGAGGTTGCGCAGCGCGTTTTCCGCGCTGACCGCGGACAGGCCGACCTTGACCAGCACCTGTTCGCCCGCGCCCGTGGAGAAATGCAGCGCGCAGCGGATGCCGTGGTTGGTCGACGCTTCCGTCGCCGGTTCTCCGAGAGTTTCCATGCGCTCGAACGGACGCGAAAACCGGATCGCGAAGTGGATGCGGCGGTCGCGCGCCCATTGCCGCACGCTGCGTCCGCCCAGCAGGGTGTCGTCGCCGACCGCGCGCAATTCCGCCCACGGCACGCGGGTGGGCGTGTCCGGGTTGTCCTGCATGCCGTGCTTCAGGTCGAGCACGATGTGGCTTTGCGCGCCGGCGGGGAAGGTGTAGCGGTGCAGGCCGGCGCGTGCGGTGGCGGTCAGTTCCGCGACGATGCGGCGGTCGCGCAGTTCGACGCGGTAGTAGCCCGGTTCGCCGGTTTCGTCTTCCGGCCCAAACGGCGCACGCCAGCCCGATGCGGGCGCTTGTAGCGAACCCGGCTGCGTCTTCACCGCGCCCACGTTCGGCATCAGCAGCACGTCGAGCATGTCGCCGATGCCGGTGCCGCTCAGATGGGTATGCGAGAAGCCCATGATCGAGCGGTCGCGCGCGTGGTAGCCGGAACACGCGTCCCAGTCGGCGTTGTAGGTGTCGGGGCTCAGCTGCACCATGCCGAAGGGCACGGCGGCGCCGGGAAAGGTGTGGCCGTGGCCGCCGCTGCCGATGAAGACGTCGACGAAGCGGGCCAGGCCGGCACCGTCTTCCGTGGTGGTGGCCACGGAGGAAGGCGATGTGAGCGGCGATGCATCGCCGCCGCCGGCGGAAGCCGTGGCCGCGATGGTCGCGCGTGCGAGCGGCAT
>DASRYD010000157.1:0-2172 GCA_035653955.1 Pseudoxanthomonas sp. | reverse complement strand
CGGAACCGGCGATGGTCAGGGCGGAAACGACGGAGGGAGTCGGCATGCCGCCATTGTGCCGATTGACCGCGCCGGCGTCAGGTCGCCCGTGCGGGCGGATGCGGCGCGACGATGCGCTGGGCCAGCCTGACCGCATGGTCGAAGTCCGATGCGAAGTGCAGTTCGCCCGGGCTTTCCTCCAGCTTCATCCTGGCGATGATCCGGTTCGGCTGCTCCTGCAGGCCGGAGACGATCAGAACGATGCCCTTGCGGTGGCAGCGTTCGGCCAGTTTCCTCAACGCGTGCACGCCGCTGGCGTCGATCACCGGCACCAGGCGCATGCGCAGGATCAACACCTTCGGCGGCTCGAAGAACTGGTCGAGCAGATTGTCCAGGCGATTGGCCGCGCCGAAGAACAGCGGGCCGCCGATCTGGTAGGCCTCTACGCCCTTGGGCAGCCGCGTGCGCTGCTGGATGTCGATTTCTCGCGACAGGTCGCCGGGACGCAAGTCGTCGTCGATCATGCGCACGCCGGAGCTGATTTCCACGGTCTCGGCCATGCGGAACATGAACACGAACGCGGCGACGACGATGCCGGCCTCGATGGCGATGGTCAGGTCGAAGAACACGGTCAGGAAAAAGGTCAGCAGCAGCACCAGACGGTCGCCCTTCGGCGCCGACAGCGTGTTGCGGAAGTTCTCGAACTCGCTCATGTTCCAGGCCACCACCAGCAGCACCGCGGACAGCGCCGCCAGCGGCACGTAACGCATCAACGGCGACAGCACCAGCATGAACGCCAGCAGGTAGACCGCGTGCAGCATGCCGGCCACCGGCGTGCGGCCGCCGGAACGGATGTTGGTCGCGGTGCGCGCGATCGCCCCGGTTGCCGGCAGGCCGCCGAACAGGGCCGAACCGACGTTGGCCACGCCCTGCGCGACCAGTTCGCCGTTGGAACGATGGCGGCCGCCGGTCATGCCGTCGGCGACCACCGCGGACAGCAGCGACTCGACGCCGGCGAGGAAGGCGATAGTGAACGCGCTCGGCAACAGCTCGAAGGTGCGTTCGAACGGGATGTGCGGGAAATGGAAATCGGGCAGGGCCGAGGGCAGGTCGCCGAAGCGCGAGCCGATGGTTTCCGCGGGCAGGCCCAGGGCCAGCGCAGCCAACGTGCCGAGCAGCAGCGCGATCAGGAAGCCGGGCCATTTCGGCTTCCACTTGCGCAGGCCGAAGATCACCGTCAGGCCGAGCACGGTCAACGCCAGCGCGGCCGGCTGGGTGGTGGCGATGTGCTTGGCATAGGCGGCCCAGCGTGCGAAGAACTCCGCCGGCACCTCCTTCATCTGCAGGCCCAACGCGTCCTTGACCTGGCTGGAGAAGATGCTGACCGCGATGCCCGCGGTGAAGCCGGTGATCACCGGTTGCGGCATGTACTTCATCAGCGTGCCCAGGCGCAGCAGCCCGGCGCCGATCAGCATCAGCCCGGCCAGCAGCGTGCACAGGATCAACCCGCCGTAGCCGAACTTCTGGATCACCACGAACACGACCGGGATGAACGCCGCCGTCGGCCCGCCGATCTGCGTGCGCGAGCCGCCCAGCGCCGAGATCAGGAAACCGGCGACGATGGCCGTGTGCAGGCCCTTTTCCGGCGTGGTACCCGAGGCGATGGCCAGCGCCATCGCCAGCGGCAGGGCGACGATGGCCACGGTCAGGCCGGCGACGGCGTCGGCCTTGAACGTCTGCAGGCCGTAGCCCTCGCGCAACACGGTCAGCAGCTTGGGCTCGAACATCTTCAGGTACTGGCGACGGTCGAATTCGAAGCCGGACATCACTGCGGCTCCTTCAGGCGCACGCCGCGGCCCCGGCCCTGGCTGGGTTGTCCGTTGCCGATCAGCTCGACGCCGGCGGCTTCGAGCGCTTCGACGATCTTGGTCAGCGTGGACACCACGCCGCGCACGTGTTCTTCCTTGCTCGCTTCCATGCGCTGGATGGTGGGCAGGGAAACGCCGGCGATCTCGGCGAGTTTCTTCTGGTCGATGCCAAGCAGGGCGCGCGCGGCGCGCAGTTGGGCGGCGGAAATCATCGGAGCCCCGGTCGTGTCACGGACAGGGGACAAGTTTCCGACTGTCAGGCTTGATGATGCAAGTATAAAATATTGATTATGATGTATTTTACTTCAAATCGAGACGCTGCCAC
>DASRYD010000156.1:0-4495 GCA_035653955.1 Pseudoxanthomonas sp. | reverse complement strand
AACGAGCGCTCGCCGGTGCCGCGCAGCGCCGGCCCTTGCGGCCAGACCACGCCCTCGCCGTCCCAGAAACCGAGGTTCCAGACCGAGCCCTCGACCACGCAACCATCGTCGGCCACGAAGAGCGCGTCGTCGTAGCCGGCCAGTTGCGCCTGCCGGCGGTAGTGGAACAGCGGGAACATGCCGACGTGCTTGACGTGCGGCAAGGGACGGACGAAGCAATACGACTTCGCCCGCAATGGCGGCTTGTGCGCTGGAGCCGGCGGCGTCAGCGTGACGAGGATGTCGGGCTCAACGGGCTGCAACGGCTTTCGATAGTCGAACCCTCGCGCGAACACGGTGAAACGCAGCGATGCGTCGGCTTCGCCAGCCGCCAATGCCGCACGCAAATCCGACAGGATGCGCTCGCGCGCGAGGTCGACGCCGAACAGTTCGCGCGTTCCGGCCCGCAAGCGCTCGACATGGAATTGCAATCCCTGCACCGCGCGATTGCGTACCTGCATCGCGGTGAAGTGGCCGTAGTTGGTGAGGGCCAGCGCGCGAAGATCATCCGCGGTCGGCGGCTGTCCATTGAGCCAGGCGTTGCCACCCGTCCGCGCGCTCACCGTTTGAAATCCGTGGGTCGCTCCAGCTGGAAGATCGCGTCCTGCACATCCTCCAGCTTGGCGGCCAGCGCCGCCTGCGCGTCGTACAAACCGCGATTGTAGTAATAAGCGCCCAATTCGCCGGAGATGAAGTCGAGCAGGAATTCGGCATCGAACTGGCCGATCTGCTGGCGCAACTTTTCCTGGAAGTAGAGCTGCAGCTTGCGCACGAGGATCGCCTTTTCTTCCTTGCCGAAGGTGATCGTGGACATGCGTCCCTCTCCCCGCTCAGCGCATCGGCGGGAAACCGCGCCCACCCATCATGCCCTGCAGGCCGCGCATCATGCCCTTCATGCCGCCGCCGCCCAGCTTGCCCATCATCTTTTCCATCTGCATGTACTGCTTCATCAGCTTGTTGACGTCGGCCGGGGTGGTGCCGGAACCGCGGGCGATGCGCGCGCGGCGCGAGCCGTTGAGCAGAGCGGGATTGCGGCGTTCCTTCTTGGTCATCGAATTGATGATCGCGACCATCCGCGGCACTTCCTTGTTCTGCGCCACCTGCGCCTTCACGTGCTCGGGCAACTGGCCCACGCCCGGCAGCTTGTCGATCAGTCCCGACAACCCGCCCATGTTCTGCATCTGCTCGAGCTGGTCGCGCATGTCGTTGAGGTCGAACTTCTTGCCCTTGGCGACTTTGGCCGCCAGTTTCGCCGCCTTTTCCTGATCGACGTTCTGCTGCACCTGCTCGACCAGCGACAGCACGTCGCCCATGTCGAGGATGCGGTTGGCGACGCGCTCGGGATGGAACACGTCCAGTCCGTCGGGCTTTTCGCCGACGCCGATGAACTTGATCGGCTTGCCGGTGATGTAGCGCACCGACAGCGCCGCGCCGCCGCGCGCGTCGCCGTCGGTCTTGGTCAGCACCACGCCGGTCAACGGCAGCGCCTGGGCGAAGGCCTTGGCGGTGTTGGCCGCGTCCTGGCCGGTCATCGAGTCGACCACGAACAGCGTCTCGACCGGATTCACCGCGCTGTGCAGCGCCTTGATCTCGGCCATCATCGCCTCGTCGATGGCGAGGCGGCCGGCGGTATCGACGATCAGCACGTCGACGAAGGACTTGCGCGCATCGTCGATGGCCGCGCGGACGATGGCCTCCGGCTTCTGCGAGGCGTCGGACGGGAAGAACGGCACGTCGACCTGCTGCGCCAGCGTCTTCAGCTGCTCGATCGCGGCCGGGCGATACACGTCGGCGCTGACCACCATCACCTTCTTCTTGCGCTTTTCCTTCAGGTGCTTGGCCAGCTTGCCGACCGTGGTGGTCTTGCCGGCGCCCTGCAGGCCGGCCATCAGGATCACCGCCGGCGCCGGCACGTTGAGGTTCAGGTCGCTGGCCTGCGAGCCCATCACCGCGGTCAGCTCGTCGCGGACGATCTTGATCAGCGCCTGGCCCGGGGTCAGCGACTTCAGCACTTCCTGGCCGACCGCGCGCACCTTGATCCGCTCGATCAACGCCTGTACCACCGGCAGGGCCACATCGGCCTCGAGCAGGGCGATGCGCACTTCGCGCACGGCTTCGCCGATATTGGCGTCGGTCAACCGGCCGCGGCCGCGCAGGCGCTCGATGGTGCCGGACAGGCGCTGGGTCAGGGATTCGAACATGGCGGTCGCAGTGGGGGAAAAGACGTGGAAGTATAGCCGGAGCCAAGCGCCGGGCCGGCTTCCTGTATACTCCCCCCCACTATCCAAGGAGCAGACCGTGGGCGCCACCGAAGAACTCATCCGCCGCTATTACGACGCCTTCAACCGCGCCGACTGGCAGGGCATGCTGGCCTGCCTCGACGGCGACGTGGCCCACGATCTCAATCAGGGCGAACGCCAGGTCGGCGTGGATGCCTTCCGCGCATTCCTGGCCCGCATGGACCACTGCTACGCCGAGCAACTGCGCGACGTCGCGGTGATGGCCTCGACCGACGGTACGCGCGCCGCCGCCGAATACGTGGTGCACGGTACCTACAAGGTCGGCGACGAAGGGCTACCGCCCGCGCGCGGCCAACGCTATGTGCTGCCGGGCGGCGCATTCTTCGATGTCCGCGACGGCCGCATCGCCCGCGTCACCAACTACTACAACCTGCAGGACTGGATCGCGCAGGTTTCCGCGCCATGACCGAGGCCGCGCCGCGCGTGGCCTGTTTCCGCGGGACGGAAGCGGCCGCGCACCTGCCTTCGCTGGCGAGGCTGCGCATTGCGGTGTTTGGCGCCTATCCGTATCTGTACGAAGGCGATCCGGCTTACGAAGAAACCTACCTGGCGACCTACGCGCGCTCGGCCGACAGCCTGTTCGTGCTGGCCTTCGATGGCGACGAAGTCGTCGGCGCCTCGACGGGCCTGCCGCTGGCCGACGAAGACGAGGCGTTCCGGCAACCGTTCGCCGGGCACGGCATCGACGCGCGAGAGATATTCTATTTCGGCGAATCGGTACTGCTTCCCCAATATCGCGGCCTGGGCATCGGCCATCGCTTTTTCGACGAGCGCGAAGCGCATGCGCGCCGGTTGGGGCGCTTCCGCTGGACCGCGTTCGCCGCGGTCGATCGTGCGGCGGACGATCCGCGCCGGCCCGACGGGCATCGCGACAACGACGCGTTCTGGCACGCGCGCGGCTACCGGCGACGACCCGGGCTGACCATGCGCTTGTCGTGGCGCGAGGTCGGCGAAGCCGGCGAAAGCGAGAAGCCACTGACCTTCTGGCTGCGTCCGCTGGAGACCCCGCCATGAAGATCGCCGTCGCGAAATATCCGGTCGAAGCGCCGCGCGACTTCGAAGCCTTTTCGGCGAAGCAGGCGCGCCTGCTGGAAGAAGCCGCGGCGGCCGGGACGCGGATCGCGGTGTTGCCGGAATACCTGTCGCTGGAACTGGGCGCGACCTTCGGCACGGACGTGTGCGGCGACTTCCATGCCTCGCTGGCCGCATTGCAGCCGCTGCACGCGAGCTGGCTTGAGCTGTTCGCGAACCTGTCCTCGCGCCTGCGCCTGCACGTGCAGGCGGGCAGTTTCCTGCTCGATGCCGGCGGCGGCCGCTATCGCAATCGCGCTTACTGGTTCACGCCGGAAGGCCGCTGCGGATTCCAGGACAAACTGCAACTGACCGGATTCGAGAAACAGGCCCGCGTGATCGAAGGCGGCGACGCGTTGAAGGTGTTCGATGGCAGCGGCGTGCGGGCCGGCATCGCCGTCTGCTACGACAGCGAATTCCCGCTGCCGGTGCGCGCGCAATGCGAAGCCGGTGCGCGGTTGATCATGGTGCCCAGTTGCACCGACACCGAGGCCGGCGCCACCCGCGTACGCGTCGGCTGCCTGGCGCGCGCGCTGGAGAACCGCTGCTTCGTCGCCCAGGCGGTGACCGCCGGTACGGCCGAATGGAGTCCCGCGCTGGACGTCAACACCGGCGAAGCGGCGGTTTACGCACCGATGGACCACGACCTGCCCGCCGACGGCATCCTCGCGCAGACGCGGGGTGCGCAACATTGGGCGTTCGCCGAACTCGATTTCGTCGCGCTCGAGGCGTCCTGCGCGCGCGCGCAGGTGGCCAACGACCGCGACTGGCCCGGACAGTCGCGACCCGCGCTGGCCCGGGCGAGGGTCGAAACGCTGTAGCGTGGCACCCGCCTGTGCGACACTGCGGCGATGACAATCGTTCTCATCGCCGGATTCGCCTATCTGTTCGCCACGGCCCTGCTGGTGCGTGAGGCGGCACGGGAATCGCTGGACACGGCGCACGGCTGGCTGTGGCCGGCGGCGGGGGCGGTTTTCCTGCATGGCAGCTATCACCTGCTGGTGGCGCTGCGCACCGCCGGCGGGCCGGACATGCATTTCTTCGCAGCGCTGTCGCTGGTCGCCCTGGGCATGGCCGCGCTGACC
>DASRYD010000155.1:0-2112 GCA_035653955.1 Pseudoxanthomonas sp. | reverse complement strand
CGTCGGCGTGGCGTGGCCCTGCAGCCACGACTTCGCGGTGGCGAAAGCCTGGTCGGCCGTGGTCGGCGCGGTCACCAGGCCGCTGACCGATTGCGCCAGCGCACGCAACGACGCGATGTCGCTGTTGCGGCGGGTGAACGGCAACGGTTTGCGCTTGCCGATTTCAACCTGGTAGTAGGGAATTTCCGGGCCGGGCGGCGAGGGCGTGGCGGTGCAGGCCAGGTCGAGTTCGTTCAGGGCCTCGATCATTTCGCCCTTGGGCAGCTTGCGCGCGTTCGGATCCTGCGCCGGCCCCCATACGCCGACCGGGAAATGGCCGAACGGCCGCGCGCGATCGGTGAACGGATACGGCCGCTCGGCGTTGTCCTCGTCGTACCAGGCCAGGCCTATCGTCGACGCGGCGACCGGCTGGTTCATCGGCGCCACGCCCAGCGCATGGCTCGGGGCGTGGTGGCTGCTGCCGCCCTGCGCGCGGCTCACGTCGGTCGCCGGCACGGTGCTGGCGAAACTCATCGAGAATTCCGCGACCACCACGAACGGCCGCGCCGCGGAGCCGTCCGGCGTCGACTTCTCGCCCTTGGCCGGCAACGCACCGGTGTTGACCATCAGCGCGTGCGGGCGCGCACGGCCGCCTTCGCCTTCGAGGAACTTGTCGACGAACGCGCCGGCGCCCAGCCATTGCTTCTGCTCGCGGCCGTCGCCGCCGAACTCGAAGGTCAATTCGATCGGCCCGACCTCGAAGGTCACGCTGCCGCGGAAGTCCGGCCCCATCACATGGATGCGCGCGCCCAGGCTGATCGAGATGGTGATCTCGCCGAACAGCCAGGTGTCGATGGTCACGCCGGCGGAAATGCGCGCGTAGGCGCTGACGTCGTAATGGAACGGATCGAAGAACACGATGCCGTGGGCGCCGAACTTCACTTCGGCCCAGGCCGGGCCGAAGTGCGCCGAGGCCTCGAAGTCGCCGCCGGCCATCAGCGCCTCGGAAGTCAGCGCGAAATAGCTGCCGGCCTTGATCACGATGTTGCTGCCGATGCTCCAGCGCAGGCCCAGCCGCGGCACCACCGGATAGCCGTCGCGGTGGAAGTCGGGGTGGTAGCCGCCCAGGGTCAGCACGAATTCGCCGGCCTTCTCGCCCTTGAACCAGATCACGTAGGCGAAGCCGCCGGTGAGCTTGATGTCGGGATACAGCAACCACGAGTTGTCGGTGAGCTGGCCCTGCACCCATAGCACGCCTTCGCTGCTGGAGAAGCGCACCAACAGCGCCAGTTCGATCGACACCAGCGCCGCCTGCGGACGCGGCAGCGCCATCCGCGCCAGGCCCAGCAGGTTGATGTCGAGGCCGTCGCCGATCTGCACGCCGACCACGGCGATGCCGTCGACCAGGGCGAAGCTGTTGAACGACAGTCCCGCGGCGAACCAGAACGTGCCCTTCTGCATCGGGAAGTACTGGCCCAGTTCGCGCAACTGGGTCATCGGGTCGCCGGGCGTGGCGGCGATGTCCAGCGCCTGGATCAGCGGGTAGTCGGCGAAATTGCCCAGTTCGCTCGGGATCACCAGCTTGCGGTTGATGCCGAAGCCGCCGCCAATGCCGGTCAGGAAGAACGCCGGCGGACCGCCGATCGGTCCGTTGACCGCGCCGATGGCGAAGAACGAGACGAAACGTTCCTCGCCCTGCGTGCCTTCGCCATAGCCGCCGTACACGGTCAGGCCGTACACGCCGAAGCGGCCCAGCAGCATGCCCAGGTATTCGATGCCCTGCGGGGTCTGCTGTTTCAGCAGGCCGCCGGCCAACGACACGCCGGCCATGTCGGCCGACACCGCCAGTCCGGCCAGATCGGCCTGCCAGCTGGCCGGGTTGAAGAAGTCGTTGTTGCCGGCGAGGTAGGTGATCTGCAGGTCGTCGACCGCGCAGGTCAGGCCGAACATCGACACCGAGCCGTCCATCAACAGCGACACGCGTTGCAGCTTGCCCTGCACCGAGGCTGCGCCGAAGCCGATCTGCTCCAGGTACAACGGACCGAAGCCGCGCTGGATCGCGATCCACCACGGCCCGCTGCCTTCGCCCGCGCTCAGGGTCACCGACACGTCGCTGCCGGCGTGCTTCTGGAT
>DASRYD010000154.1:0-11425 GCA_035653955.1 Pseudoxanthomonas sp. | reverse complement strand
CCGGCGCCACCGGCGGCACCGTGTAGAAGCCCTTGTCGCGACCGAGCCACATCGCCAGCAAGGCCAGCAACACGCCCGCGCCCAGGGCGATGCCGGCGATGCGCAGGCTGCGCCGGGGCAGGCGGAACACGAAATGATGGTCGGAAGGGGAATTGCTGGCGGGCATGGCGGCTTCCAAGGAGACGCGCCGATTCTGGCACAGCCGCAAGGGATGCGAACGGGACAGCGGCCGGGCGGAAAGGCGATAATCGCCAACCCGTTCGCACAAACCTTCGCCATGCTCGACCCCACGCTGCTCCGCAACCAGCCCGCCGAACTCGCCGAACGCCTGCGCGCCAGTCGCGGCTTCGCGCTGGACGTGGAAGGGTTGTCGTCGCTGGAAGCGCGGCGCAAGGCCATCCAAGTACGCACGCAGGAGCTGCAGAACCTGCGCAATACCCGCTCCAAGGCCATCGGCCAGATGAAGGCGAAGGGCGAGGATACGTCGGTGGTGATGGCCGAAGTCGCCGGTTTCGGCGATGAATTGAAGGCCTCGGAGATCGAGCTGGATGCGATCCGCGCGCAGATCGACGCGATCGCGCTGGGCATTCCCAACCTGCCGGACGAATCGGTGCCGCAGGGCCAGGACGAAGCGCAGAACGTCGAGATGCATCGGTGGGGCACGCCGCGGACCTTCGATTTCGAAATCAAGGATCACGTCGACCTGGGTACGCCGCATGGCTGGCTGGACGGCGACACCGCGGCCAAGCTCAGCGGTGCGCGCTTCACCGTGTTGCGCGGGCAATTGGCGCGGCTGCATCGCGCGCTGGCGCAATTCATGCTGGACCTGCACGCCGGCGAGCACGGATACGAAGAGACCAACGTGCCGGTGATCGTCAACGCCGACAGCCTTTCGGGCACCGGCCAGCTGCCGAAGTTCGAGGAAGACCTGTTCTCGACCCAGTTGGGCGAGCACAAGCGCTACCTGATTCCGACCAGCGAAGTCCCGCTGACCAACATCGTCCGCGACGAGATCGTCGAAGCCGAACGCCTGCCGCTGCGCATGACCGCGCACTCGATGTGCTTCCGCTCCGAGGCCGGCAGCGGCGGGCGCGACACCCGCGGCATGATCCGCCAGCACCAGTTCGAGAAGGTCGAACTGGTCAGCATAGCCAGGCCGGAGGAATCCGCCGCCGAACACGAGCGCATGACCCGCTGCGCCGAAGCCGTGCTGGAGAAGCTCGGCCTGCCGTATCGCAAAATGCTGCTGTGCACCGGCGACATGGGCTTCTCCGCGCGAAAGACCTACGACCTGGAAGTCTGGCTGCCTTCGCAGAACACCTACCGCGAGATTTCCTCGTGCTCCGACTGCGGCGATTTCCAGGCCCGGCGCATGCAGGCGCGCTGGCGCAACCCGGCCACCGGCAAGCCGGAGCTGGTGCACACGCTCAACGGCTCCGGCGTTGCCGTCGGCCGCGCGCTGGTTGCGGTGATGGAGAACTACCAGAACGCCGACGGCAGCATCGGCGTGCCGGAAGCGCTGCGCCCCTACATGGGCGGCGCGGAAAAGATCGCCTGACATTCCCTTCTCGCTTCGGGAGAAGGTGCCCCGGAAAGTGGATGGGGGTACGGCGGAGTCGAGAAAGACGAACTGCGGAAATGTTGCGGGGTTCATGCGCAGCCGCGTTCGATCCCTTCGCCGCACCTTCACCCCAACCCCCTCTCCCATGGGAGAGGGGCTTTACGCGATTCGCATTGGTGAATCAGGCCGCCTTGGCCAGTTCCTCGTCGTTGGCGGCGATCCGGGCCAGTGCGGCATTGATGGCCCGCTCGCGGTGCTCGGGACCATAGGCGATGCCGTCGGCGCGGACGAACTCGATGTCGGTGATGCCGAGGAAGCCGAACACCTGGCGCAGGTAGGGTTCGACGAAGTCGGTCGGCGAACCGGCGTGGATGCCGCCGAAAGCGCCGGCCACGACCAACTTCTTGCCGCCAGCCAGGCCTTCCGGACCTTTCTCGGTGTAGCGGAAGGTGCGGCCGGCCACGGCGACGCGGTCGATCCATGCCTTCAGTGTCGAGGGGATGCCGAAGTTGTACATCGGGGCGCCGATGACGATGACGTCGGCATCGAGGAACTGCTGCATGGTGCGTTCGGCGGCCTCGGCCTCGGCCGGGTCGGCCTTGGCCAGAGACGCGCCACTGAGATGCGGCAGGGGTTCGGCGGCCAGGTCGCGGTATTCCACTTCGATGCGCGGATCGCGCTGGCGCCAGTTGGCCACGGAGGCCGCCGAAAGCTGCCGGCTGACCGAGTTCTCGCCAAGGATGCTGGAATCGATATGCAACAGTTTCATAGTAATATTCCGTTGAAATGCAGGATTGCTGCGGTTGGTGAAACAATAATTCGCTGCATTTTCAGAATAAATATGCATTACTATTACTTATTGTTCCAATAATGGAATATATGCCATGCAAGACCTCAATGACCTGTATTACTTCGCGATGGTGGTGGACCACGGCGGCTTCGCCGCGGCCGAGCGTGCGCTGGGCATTCCGAAGTCGCGCCTGAGCCGGCGCATCAGTCAGCTGGAAACCGACATGGGCGTGCGCCTGCTGCAGCGTTCGACCCGTCGCTTCGCCGTCACCGACGTGGGCATGAGCGTGCATCGCCATGCGCAGACCATGCTCGCGGAGGCACAGGCCGCACGCGAAGTGGTGGATCGGCTCAGCGCCGAACCGCGCGGCGTGGTCCGGGTCAGCGTGCCGGTAGCGGTGGCGCAGATGCAGTTGCCGAAGATCCTGCCGATGTTCCTCGACAAGTACCCGAAGGTGCGCCTGCAGTTGCACGTCAACAACCGCCGCGTCGACATCATCAACGAAGGCTACGACATCGCCTTGCGCGTGCGCGCCAAGCTCGACGACGATGGCAGCCTGGTGATGCGCAGCTTCGGCCAGATCCAGGAATTGCTGGTGGCCAGCCCCAAATACCTGAAGCGCGCCGGTCGCCCGCAGCGGCCCGAGGACCTGGCCGAACACGTCACCCTGAGCATCAGCGAGGACGAGGCGCGGCAGCGCTGGGAACTGCACGGTCCCGAAGGCGAAGTGCGCCGGGTAGACCTGCAGCCGCGCTTGATGGGCTTCGATTTCCCGTTGCTGCAGGCGCTGGCGAAGGATGGGTACGGCATCACCCTGCTGCCGGAGACCGTCTGCGCCGAAGCCGTGCGCAAGGGCGAGCTAGAAGTGGTGTTGCCAGAATGGTCGCTGCCGCAGGGCATCTGCCATGCCGTGTTCGCCTCGCGCCGCGGCTTGCTGCCGGCGGTGCGGGTATTCATCGATTTCCTAGCCGAACACCTGCCGCAGCTGATCGAGTCCTCGCGGCTGGATTGCGGCGGCAAGTGCGAGGAAGCCAAGGCCGAGATGGCGGCTAAGCTGAAGAAAGCTTCATAAGCGCATCTCATGCGAAAATGCCCGCGGCCGCAGAGTCTGCGGGCGTTGCGTCAAGGGAAGGATGGCCGAGCGGTTTAAGGCACCGGTCTTGAAAACCGGCGATGGGTCAAACCATCCGTGGGTTCGAATCCCACTCCTTCCGCCACCTTCGATGGTCGGTGCATGAGGGCGGGCACAAGGGTCGGCAGGTCATGATTCGAAACGTTCGCGGACCCCACTGGGTGTTTTGCGCATTGCTGGCGTTCGGCCTGGCCGCATGCGCGCGCACGTCGCCGGAGCAGGCGGTGCGTCGGCAGATGCAAGCGCTGCAGCATGCCATCGACGCGCGCGACGCGGGCGCGATCGACAAGGTCCTCGCCGACGACTTCATCGGCAACGACGGCATGGACAGGCGGCAGGCCCGGCAGATGGCGGCGGCCCTGTTCGTCCGCTATCGCAGTGTCGGCGTGAGCATCGGCCCGACGCAGCTGCGCATGCACGGCGAAGATCGCGCAACCGTGGGTTTCGCCGCCGCCGCCACGGGCGGAGATGGCGGCGTGTTGCCCGAAAGCGGCCAGATTTACGACGTGACGACCGGCTGGCGATTGGACGACGGCGACTGGCGGATGGTCAGCGCGGAGTGGAAGCCGAAGCTGTAGCAAAAGCGGCAGCCGTAGGGCGGGCTCAAGCCCGCCATCCCGAGTGCGAACGAGCATGCCGGCGGGCCAAGACCCACCCTACGGATGGAATGCGCCCGCATCCCACGTGCGCAGCAGGCGCAGGGTGGGCTCAAGCCCACCATCCCCGACTTCGAACGGAGCGTGGGGATGCAAAGGTCCGGAGCGTTTTCGGCATCGCGCAGCGATGGTCCGGACGGCAGACACAAAAAAGCCTGGAAACGCGGGTTTCCAGGCTGCTTGTACCAATGCGATTGGTCGGGGAGACAGGATTCGAACCTGCGACCTCTACGTCCCGAACGTAGCGCTCTACCAGACTGAGCTACACCCCGAAGGGCGCGTATTGTATTCAGACCGACCCGTTCGGGGCAAGGGCCGGAGCGGTTTCCGCCGTGAACGGGCGTCGAACCGCTAAAATGACCGCCTGCCGCGGCCACGCCGCGCCCTGCCTTTACTCAGGAGTTTCCGCTTGATCAAGCCGCGCACGCCGCCCGGGGTGATGGAACTGTTGCCCCGCGAACAGATCGCCTTCCAGCGCATGCTGGACACGATCCGCCGCAACTACGAGCGATTCGGCTTCCTGCCGGTGGAAACGCCGGTGTTCGAGCTATCCGAAGTGCTGCTGACCAAGTCCGGCGGCGAGACCGAGCGGCAGGTGTATTTCGCCCAGTCGACCGGCGCCCTGGAGAAGGAAGGCGAAGGCCTGCCCGAGCTGGCCATGCGCTTCGACCTGACCGTGCCGTTGGCCCGTTACGTGGCCGAGCACGAACACGATCTCGCTTTCCCGTTCCGCCGCTACCAGATCCAGCGCGTGTACCGCGGCGAGCGCGCCCAGCGCGGTCGCTTCCGCGAGTTCTACCAGTGCGACATCGACGTGATCGGCAAGGACGCGCTGAGCATCCGTTACGACGCGGAAGTACTGGCGGTGATCCACGCGGTGTTCTCCGAACTGGGCATCGGCGATTTCACCGTCCAGTTGAACAACCGCAAGCTGATGCGCGGCTATTTCGAAGGCCTGGGCATCGCCGATGGCGAGAAGCAGGCGCTGGTGCTGCGCGAAGTGGACAAGCTGGACAAGCGCGGCGCCGACTACGTGCGCGAAACGCTGACCGGAGAAGGCTTCGGCCTTGCGGACGACACGGTCGGCAGGATCCTCGATTTCGTCGCCGTGCGTTCCGCCGGTTATGAAGACGCGTTGGCCAAGCTCGATGCGCTGGGGCAGGGCAGCGACACGCTGAACCAGGGCGTCACCGAGCTGCGCGAAGTGCTGCGACTGGTCCACGCGCTGGGCGTGCCCGACAGCGACTGGTGCCTCAACTTCTCCATCGCCCGCGGCCTCGATTACTACACCGGCACGGTCTACGAAACCCAGCTCGACGGCTATCCGCAGATCGGTTCGATCTGCTCGGGCGGGCGCTACGAGGACCTGGCCAGCCATTACACCAAGTCGAAGCTGCCGGGCGTCGGCATTTCGATCGGGGCGACCCGTTTGTTCTGGCAATTGCGCGAAGCGGGGCTGATTTCCGGCATCGAGGAAAGTTCGGTGCAGGCGCTGGTGGCGCTGATGGACGAGTCGCGCATGGCCGATTCGCTCGACATCGCCCGTCGCCTGCGTGCGGGCGGCATCAACACCGAGGTGCAGATGGAGCCGAAGAAGATCGGCAAGCAGTTCCAGTACGCCTCGCGCGCCGGCATCCGCTTCGTCGCGTTGTGCGGCGACGACGAGGCCGCGCGCGGCGTGGTGGCGGTGAAGGACCTGCAGCGCGAGCAGCAGTTCGAAGTGCGACGCGACGAGCTGGCCTCGGCGTTGAAGGTGGAACTGGAGCAGGCGCGCGCACTGGCGGGACGCCGATGAAGCCGATCCTCCTCGACGGTCAGTCGCTGACCCGCGAACAACTGGTCGAAATCGCCTATGGCGCCAGTGTCGGCCTCGATGCGGGCGCGCTGCGGCGCGTGGCCCGCGCCGCCGATTTCCTCGCCGAACAGGTCCGCCGCGAGGAGCCGATCTACGGCGTTTCCACCGGTTTCGGCAGCAACGCCGACAAGCTTCTCGGCGCGCATCCGCTACGCGACGAATTGCCGGGCAACGCTCCATCGGGGCGTTCGCTGCACGAGGAGCTGCAGCGCAACCTGATCGTCACCCATGCGGTCTGCGTCGGCGAACCGATGGCGCCGGAAATCGTCCGCGCCATGCTCGGCATCCGCATCAACACGCTGCTGCGCGGGCATTCCGGCATCCGCGTGCAGACGCTGCAGGCGCTGGCGTCGCTGCTCAATGCCGGCGTGGTGCCGGTGGTGCCGGAACTGGGTTCGGTGGGCGCGTCCGGCGACCTCGCGCCGCTGTCGCACCTGGCCATCGTCCTGCTGGGCGGCGGCGAAGCGTTCTTCGATGGCGAGCGCCTGCCTGGCGCGGAAGCGCTGAAGCGCGCCGGGCTGACGCCGGTCGAGCTGTCGTACAAGGAAGGCTTGGCGCTGAACAACGGCACCGCGCAGATGCTGGCGATGGGCGTGCTGGCCGTGCACCGGCTGGACAAGCTGCTCGACACCGCCGACCTCGCAGCGGCGATGACCATCGATGCCTTTGCCGGCCGCCTTGGCGCTTTCGCCGAGGAAGTGCATGCGTTGCGCCCGCATCCGGGACAGGTCCACGTGGCATCGCGGCTGCGCAAACTGCTGGCGGGCTCGACCCTGGCCGACATTCCGTATCACCTGGTGCCGAGGTTCCGCCCGTGGCTGCCGCACAGCTGGGACACCGACGCGGCGCGCGAACTGCGCTTCGACATCGGCTGGGACTGGGTGCCGAGCGACCAGCGCCACGGCCGCGAGAAGTTCTACCTGCGCTTCAAGCCGTTCCGCGGCGGCAAGAAGCACCAGCCGCAGGACAGCTATTCGCTGCGCTGCATCCCGCAGGTGCATGGCGCGGTACGCGACGCGATGGAACAGGCCAAGCGCGTGCTGGAAATCGAACTCAATTCGGTCACCGACAATCCGTTGGTGTTCCCGGACAAGCAGGCCGAGCACGTCGAGGAGCAGGTGATTTCCGCCGGCCACTTCCACGGCATGCCGTTGGCGCTGGCGATGAGCTACGTGAAGGCGGCGATCCCGACGCTGGCGTCGATCTCCGAGCGCCGTCTCAACAAGCTGGTCGATCCGGCGACCAACGACGGCCTGCCCGCGTTCCTGATCGGCAACGAGGACGGCACCGAATCGGGCCACATGATCGTCCAGTACACCGCTGCGGCCATCGTCAACGACCTGGCCAGCCGCGCGCATCCGGCTTCGGTGTTCTCGGTGCCGACCAGCGCGAACGCCGAAGACCACGTGTCGATGGGCGCGAACGAGGCGCGGCACGTGCTGGCGATGGTCCGAGACCTGTCGAAGGTGCTGGCGCTGGAGCTGTACACCGCCGCGCAGGCGCTGGACCTGCGCCGCGACATGATCAACGCGGCGCGCGACCTGTCCGACCGAGCCGACGCGGAGCAACTGGCGGCGAAGGTGCAGGGAGGCCCGTCGCCGGGCACGCAGGGTCGCGAAGGCTTCCTAGGCGAAGTCGAGGCGTTGCGCGCCGAATTGGCGGCCAGCGACGAATTCCATCCCGGCGTCGCGGTTGCGGCCGCGCATGCGGCGATCCGCGCGCATATCCCGTTCCTCGCCCGCGATCGTGCGCTGGATGGCGAAGTGGCGGCGATCTGCCGGCTGGTCGACAGCGGCGATGTTCTCGCCGCGGCGCGTAGTGCGCTTTCGTAAGGACGAAAGTGCCGGCCTCGCCGATACTATTCTCGTGCCGGCAATAATCCGGCACGTTTCAGTGCGGCAATCAGCGGTTCACGGTTCTCAGCGGGATTGCGCGGCCAGCCGGTTACGCTTTCGACGACTTTGCCGTTACGGACGACGTGGAATACCGGCATGCGCCAGCTAGGGAAGAGCGACCATTCCGCTCGATCATAGATGGGTGTCATCTTGGCCTTCGGGAATTTCCGGTTCCACTCCAACAGCGCGGCGAGGTCTTCGCGGCCCGGCGCGAGGGATAGCCAGCGGGCGTGCCGTTGGAAGATCGGACCGAGCACCGGATCGGAGGAAATGTCTTCGGCCGCATCCGCGGAGAAATGACAGCCCGCCGTAACGATGATCTGCGCCGGGGCCAGATCGACGACCCGCCGTTTAAGGTTCGCTCCATCTGCGCTGAACTCCCATAGCGTCGGAGAATCCGCTGGCGTATCGATGTCTTCGAATGAAGGCAGCTTGGGCAGGTCGGAATGCGGATGTTCCGCTGCGAACCGCCTCGCTTTTCCGAAGTGGCGGGCGGCAAGCAGCAGGTTGAAGACGCGGCCGGCTTCGACGCTCCCGGCGAGGCCGCGCTTCTCGTATTCGTCATAGGCGATCAGCCCGGCATTGGCGATGGAGGTATTGTCGCTCATCGCTCCCGCGTCGAGCGATGCGCGCAGCAACAGTTGCAGGTCTTGGTCACGCAGTGCATTCACTTGCATGGCATCCATGCCGGAAAATTCCGTCAGGTAAGCCCGCGCGAAAGCGTCGGCAAGCCTGCTGTCGTCATCCGGCTGGAGTCGAGCTGTGTCGAGGAAGAAGCGGTTGTAACGGCGTTCGAATAGGCTAATGCCATCATGCCGTTTGGCCGCGACTTCCCGGTTTTTCCGGTCCGAGGGAGGGATCAGGCGCGCGACCCGGTCGGCATCCTCATAGAACAGTGCGAGGAGCGAGCGAATTTCATCCGGCGTCAGCTCGAGGCTCAGGTCGCTGACTGTGAAATTGCGGAGGCCTCTTTCGCCGAAGTCGAGGCTGGCGAGAAAGCGTTCGCGGGCACCTGGGGATAGCGGGTCCAATGGGCCCGGCACTGTGTGCCGTTGCAGCCATTCGTTCATTGCGGCTCGCGAGCGCACCGGTGTCGCGGGTTCCGTAGACAATCCAGTAACGGGTGCGAATATCGCCAGAATCAGAAGCGGAAATGCAAAACGCATGGGACATCCTGTGTCCTGTGACGGCACGCGCAGGATAAGTCAAATCGAGTGTCGGTCGAACTTCGGATTACAGCATCCGCACGCAGTCGCGACCGCCGGATTTGGCCGCATACAGCGCTTGGTCGGCCACTTGCAACGCGGAATCCAGGCTGTCGCGTGCGCCGGCGTTGACCGTGTGCACGCCGATGCTGGCCGATAGCGGGATCACCAGCGAGCCGCTGTGGCAGGGGCGGTGGCGCAGGTCGACGCGGACGTTCTCGGCGACCGCCGTCGCCGCTTCGCGGTCCATGCCGGGCAGCGCGGCGATGAATTCCTCGCCGCCGAAGCGGGCCAGCAGTGCGCCATAGGGCTGCAGCGTTTCGGCCATGACCTTCGAGACCCAGCGCAGGCAGTCGTCGCCGACCAGGTGGCCGTATTCGTCGTTGATGCGCTTGAAGTAGTCCAGGTCGATCATCAGCAGCGAGATCGGCGTGCGGTCGTCGTGGGCCTGGTCGAGCAGTTGTTCGAACGCTTCGCGGAAGTGCGTGCGGTTGTACAGGTCGGTCAGGCCGTCGTAGCGCACGAACTCGCGCAGCTTGACGTGCGCGTCCTCCAGCTGGGTCAGCGCGGCGCTCAGTTCGCCGGTGCGCTGCTGGACCTTGATCTCGAGTTGTTCGTTGGCTTCGCGAACGATGCGCTCGTTCTCGCTGCGCAGGATGCCGTAGCGGTAGCCCAGCGCGATCGACAGCAGCAGCATCTCCATGGCCGAGCCGATCTGCACGCCGTATTCGGTGACGAAGGTCTTCGGCAGCAGGCCGAACGCGACCATCGCGACCAGGCCGATGCCGAGCAGGAACGTGCCCCACGCGATCAGGAACAGCAGCGCCGGCTTGTAGCCGCGCCGCAGTGCGGCGACCGCCTCGACGGCGATCCAGATCGCGCTGAAGAAGGTGGCGATGGTGGCGATCTGGGTGGAGACGCGGATCGGCAACGCACCGCACGTCAATGCCAGCAGCAGGAAGAAGCCGATGAAACCCAGGCCGATGCGGTCGCCCAGTTTCCAGCGCTGGTGCAGGCCGAGAAAGCTGCGCGCGAATTGTTGCATGCCGATCTGGGCCAGGCAGATCGACAGGGGGATCGACTGGTCGGCCAGCCATGGCGAGTCCGACCACAGGTATTCGAAGCCGAGTCCGTACAGCGCGAACAGCACCAGGCCGAAAGCGCTGACGTGCAGCAGGTACCAGAAATAGCTGGCGTCGCGCAGGGTGATCAACAGCGCCAGGTTGTAGACGAACAGCGCCAGCAGGATGCCGTAGTAGATGCCGATGGCGAATTGCGCGTCGCGCGACATCTCGGTGAAGGCGCTGGGCGTGTACAGCACCAGCGGCACCTGCATCGAGCTTTCGCTCTGCACGCGCACGTACAGATCGACCGGTTCGCCGGGCGGCAGGTCGATCTCGAAATTGGGGTGCCGGTAGCGGATCGCGCGCTGGTCGAAGGGTACGTGGTCGCCGCCGAGCCGGTGTTCGACGCGCCCATCGCGGTAGCGGACGTAGGCCTCGATGCGGTCGCTCAATGCGTACTGCTGCACCAGCAGCCAGCGCTGTTCGCGTGCGTTGTGGTTCAGCAGGCCGATGTGGAACCAGTGGGCGCCCGACTGGAAGCCGAATGCGGTGCCGCCGCCCGGCAGGGGCTGGAAACGGCCTGCGGCGAGTTCGCGCTCCGCTTCGGGCAACCCGGCCTTGCCATCGGTATCGTGGAAATAGGTGGTATACGGCGCCAGCACGACCTGCCGGGCACCGCCGTCCAGGACCAGCGGCGAGGTCGCGCAAACAGCGGGCAGGGCGAAGACGAGCAGCACGCCCATCAGCGTCGTCCAGACCCATGCGAGACCGTTGCGGTGCGGCATCCCCTGATTCCCACTCGTGTCGAGCATCCTGCCCGGCTCCCTTTGCAAGTTTACTCCGGCCCTCGTGGATACAAGAACGGACGAAGTCGCGGAATGAGGCCTTTCCCCGACCCACGCACGGCTTGACGACCCAATGCCTGCTTGTGTATTGTATTAACACATTAATACAAAGTTACACGAAAACCGCGATGAAGCGCCGTCCCCCTGCCGATGGAAACCCTGCTGCGCCTCTCTCGGCATTGGCCCGGGCGCTGGCGGCGCTGTCGCGGCCCGAGGACGTGCAGGCCTTCCTAGAAGACCTGTGCACGCCGGCCGAGCTGGAAGCCATGGCCGATCGCTGGCGGGTCGTGCCGTTGCTGCTGAAGGGCGTGCCGTACCGCGAAATCCACGATCTGACCCAGGTCAGCGTCACCACCATCGGCCGCGTCGCCCGCACTCTTGAGCGCGGCGCCGGCGGTTATGCGGCCGCTTTGCGCCGCCAA
>DASRYD010000153.1:0-2006 GCA_035653955.1 Pseudoxanthomonas sp. | reverse complement strand
TGCGGGCGATGCGCGCCGCACGCGCCGCGGGGGTGCGCGTTTCCTTCGACGGCAACTTCCGGCCGAAGTTGTGGCAGGCATGGAACGCGGACCCTGCCGGCATCCTGCGCGGATTGTTCGCCCAGGCCGATCTGGTCTTCGCCAACGAGCGCGACATCGAAGTGGTGCTTGGCCGGGACTTCGTCCACGCCGATCCCGCATCGCGTTTCCATGCCGCCGCCGAGGCGGCTTTCGCTGCGTTCCCGAACCTGCGGCGCATGGCCGCCACCGTGCGCGAACAGACGAACGTCGACCACCATGCGCTCGGCGCGCTGGAGGCCGTGCGCGACGGGGCGCGGCATGCCGCGCCCCGTCGCGAAGTCGGTCCCATCGTCGATCGCATCGGCACCGGCGATGCCTTCGCGGCCGGCGTGTTGCACGGAATCCTTGCAGGCATGAACGACGCCAGCGGACTCGATTTCGGCTTGGCCGCCGCCTGTCTGAAGCATTCGGTGCCCGGCGATTTCAACCTGCTGGGCGTCGCCGATATCGACGCCTACCGGGAGGGGCAGGGCTTCGGCGTCCGCCGCTGATCGCTCCGGATCTGTTGCAGTGCCGCGGGTGCGAAGCGGTATGCGGGTAAAATCGCAGGCTTCCCGTCGGAGAGCACCGCGATGAGCCACACCCACCTCCCGGTATCGCTGATTGGCGCGCCCACCGATGTCGGAGCGGGCCACCGCGGCGCGCGCATGGGGCCGGAAGCGCTGCGCATCGCCGGACTGGGCGAAGCCCTGGTCGCGCGCGGCGTGGAAGTGCGCGACATCGGCAATCTCGATGGTCCGCGCAATCCGTGGCAGAAACCGGTCGCAGGTTATCGCCACCTGGCCGAGGTCGTGGCCTGGAACCGCGCGGTGATGGATGCGGTCGGCGCCGAACTCCGCGACGGCCGTCTGCCGATCCTGCTCGGCGGCGACCACTGCCTGGGCCTGGGTTCGATCACTGCGGTGGCCCGGCACTGCCGCGAGCGGGGCAAGCGCCTGCGCGTACTGTGGCTGGACGCGCATGCCGACTTCAATACCAGCCGGGTCACTCCGTCGGGCAACATCCATGGCATGCCGGTGGCCTGCCTGTGCGGCATCGGTCCGGACGAACTGACCCGGCTCGGCGGCGATGCGCCGGCGATACAGGCTTCGGAAATCCGCCAGATCGGCATCCGCTCGGTCGACCCGGAGGAAAAGCGCCTGATCAAGCAGCACGGCATCGACGTGTACGACATGCGCTACATCGACGAGAACGGCATGAAGCGCACGATGGAAGCGGCGCTCGAAGGCGTCGATGCCGACACCCACCTGCACGTCAGTTTCGACGTCGATTTCCTCGACCCGAGCATCGCGCCGGGCGTCGGCACCACGGTGCCGGGCGGGCCGAACTACCGCGAAGCGCAACTGGTGATGGAAATGATCGCCGACAGCGGACGCATGGGCTCGCTGGACATCGTCGAATTGAATCCGATCCTGGACAAGCGCAACCGCACCGCGAAACTCGCGGTAGACCTGGTCGAAAGCCTGTTCGGCAAATCGACCCTGATGCGCGATTAGCGCCAGCGATACTTCCAGCCCCGGGGCTCGCAGGGTCGAATAAGCCGGGTACTGCGCAATGCGGTGGTGCCCGCGGCGTGCAGATGAGCGAAAACTGAACCCGGCCGACCGCCATTCATCTTCGGTGAACGCGGCTGCGTCCAGCGTAGTCGCGTGGAGGCGAGGCTCGGTGCGTCGCCTCCGCGCCTACCCGAACACGTCAAGGAGGCATTCCATGAAACGTTTGATGACGCTGTTGATGCTGGCGATGTTTTCCACCGGCCTGCTCGCCGGCTGCAACACCATGGCCGGCGCCGGCAAGGACGTGCAGAAGGCCGGCGAGAAGATCGAAGACAAGGCACAGGACTGCAAGGACGCCCACTGCTGAGGCGACGCGCTCGGGAGGCCGCCGGGAGGCCCGGCGGCCCCCTGTCGTCCGCGTGAACGGTC
>DASRYD010000152.1:0-2981 GCA_035653955.1 Pseudoxanthomonas sp. | reverse complement strand
CTTCACGCGCCTGTTCCTCGCGCGCGCTGGCGGCCAGCTCGGCGTCGGACATCTGCACTTCCTTGCCCGGCAGCAGATCGTAGAACTCGTACTGGGTCTGCTTCTGCGCCGGTTCCGCAGTTGCGGCAGCCGGCGCGTCGGCCGCTGCGTCGGTATCGGCCTCGGCGATCTGCGCCGGCGGCTGCGCGTCGGGGTTCGGGGTCGGCTTCAGCGGGTCGAAGCCGTCCTTCTTCAGCAGGCCGGGCACGATCATGAAGGCGGCCGCGGCCAGCACCACGCCGATGACCAGCCACATCCAGCCGGGCGTGCCGTTGCCGCTGCCGTTGCGCCGGGCCTGATTCTTGTTGCGTCGTGCAGCCACTTACATCTTCTCCGGGGCGCTCACGCCCAGCAAATCGAGTCCGTTCGCCAAAGCCTGCTTCACCGCGACGGCCAGCGCCAGGCGCGCGTCGCGCGATGCCGCGTCTTCGACCAGTACCGGCGTCGCCGCATACCAAGTGTGGAAAGCATAGGCCAGTTCGCGCAGGTATTGCGCGACCAGGTGCGGCTCCAGCGCGGCGCCTGCGGCCTCGACCACTTCCGGGTAGCGCGACAGCTCGACCATCAGCGCCAGCGAGCCTTCGTCGTCCAGGCGGGCGAGATTCGCCACGCCGTTGGCGGGGTCGTAGGCGTAACCCTTCTCGCCGGCCTGGCGCAGCAGGCTGCACACGCGTGCGTGCGCGTACTGCACGTAGAACACCGGGTTGTCGTTGCTTTGCTGCCTTGCCAGGTCGATGTCGAACACCAGCTGCGAATCGGGCTTGCGCGCGATCAGGAACCAGCGCGTCGCGTCGCGGCCGGCTTCGTCGATCAGGTCGCGCAAGGTGAGATAACTGCCGGCGCGCTTGGACAGCTTCACCTCCTCGCCGCCGCGCATCACCGTGACCATCTGGTGCAGCACGTATTCCGGGTAGTCCTTCGGGATGCCGACGTCCAGCGCCTGCAGGCCGGCCTTCACCCGCGCCAGCGAGCCGTGGTGGTCTGCGCCGAGCTCGGTGATCGCGCGCGCGTAGCCGCGTTGCCATTTGCTGAGGTGGTAGGCCACGTCCGGCAGGAAGTAGGTGTAAGTGCCGTCCGACTTGCGCATGACGCGGTCCTTGTCGTCGCCGAAGTCGGTGGTCTTCAGCCACAGCGCGCCGCCTTCCTCGTAGGTATGGCCGGAAGCGGTCAGGGTCTTCACCGTTTCCTCGACCATGCCGTCGGTATACAGCGAGCTTTCGAGGTAATACACGTCGAAGCTGACGCCGAACGCGGCCAGGTCGCCGTTCTGTTCGCGGCGCAGCCAGGCCACGGCGAACTTGCGGATCGCGTCGAAATCCTCGACGTCCCTGGCGCCGGTGACGACCTGTCCTTCGATCTCGACCGAATCGCCGCGCAGGTAGGCGTCGGCCACGTCCTGGATGTAGTCGCCGTTGTAGGCCGCTTCCGGCCATTCGGCGTCGCCGGGCTTCAGCCCGCGCAGGCGCGCCTGGGTGCTGCGTGCCAGATTCTCGATCTGCACGCCGGCGTCGTTGTATTAGAACTCGCGCCACGTCTGCCAGCCGTTGGCGGCTAGCACGCGGGCGATGCAGTCGCCGATCGCCGCCGCGCGGCCGTGGCCGACGTGCAGCGGACCGGTCGGGTTGGCCGAGACGTATTCGACGCCGGCGACCACGCCGTTGCCCGAAGCGTTGCGGCCGTATGCGGCGCCTTCGCGCAGGATCAGGGCGACCTCGCGCTGATAGGCGGCGGGCGAAAGATGGAAGTTGATGAAGCCCGGGCCGGCGATCTCGACCTTGGCCACGTCGTCGTCGACCGGCAGCGCCTCGACCAATGCCTGCGCCAGCGCGCGCGGGTTGGTCTTGGCGGCGCGCGCCAGCAGCATCGCGGCATTGGTGGAGAAATCGCCGTGGGTGCGGTCCTTGGGCCGCTCGACCACGAAATCCGGCGTGGCGGCATCGGGCGGCAAGGTGCCGGCGTTGCGCAGGGCGGCGATGGCGCCGTCGATGCGGGCGCGGAGCTGGGGTTTCACGGGAGGGCTGCAACGAAGGTACGGTCGGCCATTTTAGCTTTTTGCCGGCCGTGCGCGTTCATTGCGAATCGTTGACGGCGGGCCGGCGCAAAACCGCTTCATCCAGTCGCTGCAAGGGGCGGAACAGTTCGGTGACGGCCGTTTCCAGGCGCCGCAGTTCCAGCGAGGACAGGCATTCCATGCTTCCCGCCAAGATCAGCAGGTCCTGCAGCTCCGCCAGCGAACCCCTGGCGAGGCTGAGGTGCTGCAGGAAACCGCGCGGATCGGGCTGGGCCTGGCTCAGGGCGATGTTGTCCGCTACCGATACCGCGGCTTCGCGCAAGCGCACGCCCAGGCTGCCGTCGCCACCGCAAGGCAGTCGCCGCGAGACGGCATAGATCTTCGGCATCAGCTCGACGGCCCGGTCCCACATGGCGGTATCTCGATGACTCGGCTTGTCCATAAGCTCCATGAAGCATCCATTCAATGTCCCTATTCTTACACCCAACCGCGCGCTGCCAGCGACACCGGGCTGCCGTCGCCGACCACAAAGTGGTCCAGCAGTCGCACTTCGACCAGCGACAGGGCTTGCTTGAGCCGGGCGGTGATCGCACGGTCGGCCGAGGAAGGATCGGCGCAGCCGGAAGGATGGTTGTGGCCCACGATCACCGCCGCGGCGTTGTGGGCCAGCGCGCGGCGCACGACTTCGCGCGGATGCACTTCGGAGCCGTCGATGGTGCCCTGGAACAGTTCCTCGAAGGCCAGCGCGCGATGGCGCGTGTCGAGGAACAGCGCCGCGAACACTTCGTGCGCGCGATGGCGCAGGCGTTGGGCGAAGTAGCGGCCGGCGGTGAACGGATCGGTCAGGGCGATGCCGCGTTCCAGGCTGGCGGCGAGGTGGCGGTTGCCCAATTCCAGCGCGGCTACCAGCTTGCAGGCGCGGGCGGGTCCC
>DASRYD010000151.1:0-4411 GCA_035653955.1 Pseudoxanthomonas sp. | reverse complement strand
CCGGCCCTACAGAGCGAAGGCTATGTCTTGGGCGCGGCTTCCTGCGCGTCCGCTTCGAACAGTTTCTCCAGATCGGCGCGCGCGCCCATCGAGGCCTGGATCAGCGCGTTCTCGTCGTCGTAGACCAGGTGCTGTTCGCGCAGCAGCTTCTCGTCGTGCAGGCGGAAGCGGTGCGCGTGGTCGCGGGCCACTTCGGCCGGCACGCCCAGCGCCTGCAGGACTTCTTCGCCCATCTCCAGGCTGGAACCGAAGGTCTCACGGAAAACTTCCGCGCCCAGATCCATCAGTCGCCACGCATGCTGGCGGTCGCGCGCGCGGGCGAACACCTTGGCCTTCGGGTACATGCGCCGGATCAGCCGCGTCACCCGCACGTTGGTGTCGACGTCGTCCACCGCCACCACGAATATCTTGACGTTCTGCGCACCCGCTGCGCGCAGCAATTCGGGCCGGGTCGGGTCGCCGTAGAACAGGCGGTTGCCGAAGCGGCGCAGGGTGTCGACCTGCTCGGCGCTGTGCTCCAGTGCGACGAAACGGATGCGCTGCGCGGTCAGCAGTCGCGCGATGATCTGGCCGAAGCGACCCATGCCGGCGATCAGCACCTGCGATTCGTCGTCGGGGATCGCGTCGAACTCGCGCGCTTGCTTCGGCTTGCCGTCGGGCAACTTCGCCAGCAACTTGCTCAGCCCGATCAGCAGCAGCGGCGTCAACGCCATCGATACGCCGACGATCGCCACCAGCCGGTCGTGGCTGGTGCCGTCGAGCAGGCCGAAGCGTTCGGCATCGTTGAACACGACGAAGGCGAATTCGCCGCCCAGCCACAGCACGCTGCCCAGCAGCATCGCCTCGCGCTTGCGCAGGTCGCCCGGATGCAGGCCGATGAAGAACAGGATGGCGAACTTCACCAGCAACAGCGCCAGCACGCCGGCGGCGATGATCTGCGGCTCGGCGACCACCCGGTCGACGTTGATGCCCATGCCCACGGCGATGAAGAACAGGCCCAGCAGCAGGCCTTCGAACGGACGGATCTGCGACTCGAGCTCGTGGCGGAACTCGGAATCGGCCAGCATCACGCCGGCGAGGAACGCGCCCAGGCCGGCGCTCAATCCCGCCAACTGCATGAACCACGCCGTGCCCAGCACCACCAGCAGCGCGCTGGCGGTGAACACCTCGGGCATGCGCGTGCGCGCGACCACGCGGAACAGGCTGCGCAGCAGCACGCGCCCGCCAAGCACGACGATGGCGATGGCGCCGACCGCCTTCAGGATCGCCACCGGGTTGAAGCCTTCCTGCTGCGCGCCGCCAAGGATCGGGATCGCGGCCAGCAGCGGGATCGCGGCGAGGTCCTGGAACAGCAGGATGGCGAAACCGAGGCGACCGTATTCGGTCGCCAGTTCCTTGCGTTCGCCCATCAGCTGCAGGCTGACCGCGGTCGACGAAAGGGCCAGACCCAGGCCGATCACCAGGGCCGCCTTCCACGACAGTCCGGTGGCCAGCGTGATCGCCCCCAGCGCCAGCGCGCTCAGCGCGACCTGCAGGCTGCCGGCGCCGAACACGGGCTTGCGCATCACCCGCAACCGTGCCGGCGACAGTTCCAGCCCAATGACGAACAGCAGCATCACCACGCCGATCTCCGACGCGTTGAGGATGCGGTCGGCGTCGCGCACGACCCCATAGCCGTAGGGCCCCAGCACCACGCCGGTCGCCAGGTAGGCCAGCACCGCGCCCAAGCCGAAACGCTTGAACAGCGGCACCGCCGCCACCGCGGCCAGCAGAAACACCAATGTCAGTTCCAGACCGCCGCCGTGCATGGGCACCTCCTTGGGCGGGCATTATGCGGGGTGGAGCGTCGATTGAAGCATCGCCCTGGTCGAGCTAGCCTAGCCTTGGGTTCAGGAGGTTCGTGACATGAAACGGATTCTGTCAGGGGTGCTGGGATTGTTGTTTTCGCTGTCTGTCTCCGCCGCAGGCAGCGGTCCTGGCGCGGTGCGCAAACAGGTCGAGGCGAGCACACTGCTGACCGGCACCATCGTGGTCGACGAGCGAGGAAATGTCCGTGAGCACGCCATCGACCAGCCGGACAAAATTGAAAAGAACGTACTCGAGTTCGTCGATGCCAATGTCGCGAATTGGAAATTCGAACCGATTGCGTTGGACGGCAAACCGGTGGCCGTACGCAACAAGATGAATATTCGCTTGGTCGCCAAAAAACAGCAGAACGGGAATTTCGCGATCCGCATCAGCGGGGTGTCGTTCGACCCGTTCGCGCGTGCAGCGACGGAATCTGCTGGAAGCAAAGGCATGACGGTGACCGCGAGTGAAGGCGGCATGCCTCCGCCGCGGTATCCCGAAGTCGCGCAGCGCTCCGGCGTGCAAGGTACGGTATATCTGGTGCTCCAGATCGGTCGGGACGGCAATGTGCTTGACATGATGCCGGAGCAGGTCAACCTGAAGGTCGTGACCAGCGAAAACGCCATGCGCCAGTGGCGGGACGTATTTGCCAAGTCTGCGATGAGGGCGGCCAAGGATTGGAAATTCATCCCACCCAGCGCCGGGGAATGGGTCGACGAGCCATTCTGGTCGGTTCGCGTACCGATCGACTACACGTTTGAGAATGAAGGTCGCAAGTACGGAGAATGGGACGCCTATGTTCCGGGTCCGCGGCAGCAGGTGCCATGGCGGAACTGGACCGATTCTCCGGCTTTCTCACCCGATACGATGGTTGCCGGCCGCGTGCAACAAGTTGGAGGCAAGAACGGCCTGAGGCTGCTTACGCCTTTGCAGAATGGTTAGTGGCGGAATCCCGAAGGTCGAAAATGGAAAAAGCCCCGCATTGCGGGGCTTTTTCTTTTGCGGTTTGCGGGACGGTTATCGCTTCATCGAACTGAAGAACTCGTCGTTGGACTTGGTGTTCTTCATCTTGTCCAGCAGGAATTCCATCGCCGCGATTTCGTCCATCGGATGCAGTAGCTTGCGCAGGATCCAGATCTTCTGCAGCAGGTCCGGTTCGATCAGCAGGTCCTCGCGGCGGGTGCCGGAGCGGTTGATGTCGATGGCCGGGTAGACGCGCTTCTCGGTGATGCGGCGGTTCAGGTGCACTTCGCTGTTGCCGGTGCCCTTGAACTCTTCGTAGATCACCTCGTCCATCTTGCTGCCGGTCTCGACCAGCGCGGTGGCGATGATGGTCAGGCTGCCGCCTTCCTCGACGTTGCGCGCGGCGCCGAAGAAGCGCTTCGGCCGGTGCAGGGCATTGGCGTCGACGCCGCCGGTCAGCACCTTGCCGGAACTGGGCACGACGTTGTTGTAGGCGCGGGCAAGGCGGGTGATCGAATCGAGCAGGATCACCACGTCCTTCTTGTGCTCGACCAGGCGCTTGGCGCGTTCGATCACCATCTCGGCGACCTGTACGTGGCGCGCGGCCGGCTCGTCGAAGGTGGACGAAATCACCTCGCCGCGCACGGTGCGCTGCATTTCGGTGACTTCTTCCGGACGCTCGTCGATCAGCAGCACGATCAGGTGCACGTCCGGGTGGTTGGTGGTGATGGCGGTGGCGACCTGCTGCATCATGATCGTCTTGCCCGCCTTCGGCGGCGAAACGATCAGCGCGCGCTGGCCCTTGCCCTGCGGCGCCATCAGGTCGAGGATGCGGCCGGCGACGTCTTCGCTGGAGCCGTTGCCGCGCTCCAGGGTGAAGCGCTTGCGCGGGAACAGCGGGGTCAGGTTCTCGAACAGCACCTTGCCCTTGCTGGCCTCGATCGGCTCGCCGTTGATCGTGTCGACGATGTTCAGGGCGAAGTAGCGTTCGCCGTCCTTCGGCCAGCGGATGCGGCCGGAAATATGGTCGCCGGTGCGCAGGTTGAAGCGGCGGATCTGGCTGGGCGAGATGTAGGTGTCGTCCGGGCCGGCGAGGTACGAAGCCTCGGCCGCGCGCAGGAAGCCGAACCCGTCGGGCAGGATTTCCAGCACGCCGTCGGCGGCGACGCCTTCGCCGTGGCGGGTCAGCACCTTCAGCAGGGCGAAGATCACGTCCTGCTTGCGCGCGCGGGCGACGCCTTCGTGGATGTTCAGCTGCTCGGCGATGTCCAGCAGCTTCTGCGCCGGCATGCGCTTGAGGTCGCTGAGCGAATACTGCGGGAAACCTTCCGGCACGCTGGGCAGCTGGCGCGGCACGAACTGGTTGTCGTTGTTCTCGCCGTCCTGCGGCAGGCCGCTCTGCTGGCCGTAGCGCTCGCGATTGCGATCGCGGCGGTTGCGGAAGCGATCGCGGCGGTTGTTGTTATTGTTGTTGTTATTGAAACGATTGTTCTGCTGGCCATCGCGCGGCTCGCCGCCTTCGGCGTTCGGCGTGGCATTGCCGTTGTCGGCGGCGGGAGGCGGAGCGGCCGACCCGCCATCCGGCGGTTGCTGGCTGCTG
>DASRYD010000150.1:0-4781 GCA_035653955.1 Pseudoxanthomonas sp. | reverse complement strand
GCACGCGCGGCACGAACGATGTCCTGGCGGCCGCCGTAGCTGGCGGCGACGCTCAGGTTCAGCGCCTGGTTGGCGGCGGTCAGCGCTTCGGCGGCTTCCATCCGTTCGCGGATCGCGGACGCAAAGCGCTCGCGTTCGCCGATGAAGCGCACGCGCACGCCGCGACGGTGCAATTCATCGACCTCGCGCTCCAGCGCGCCCAGGAACAGCTTCATCAGTGCGCCGACTTCCTCTTCCGGCCGGCCCCAGTTCTCGCTGGAGAAGGCGAACAGGGTCAGCGCGCCGATGCCGCGGCGCAGGCAGAAGTCGATGCACACGTTGACCGCGCGCGCGCCGGCGCGGTGGCCGATCATGCGGGGCCTGCGGCGACGCTGCGCCCAGCGGCCGTTGCCGTCCATGATCACGGCAAGGTGGCGGGGAACCGAGGCGTCGTGGCTCACGGCATCGTCTTGCGCGGCGGAGATGGGCATACGCGGTCCGCTCAGACCGCCATCAATTCCTGTTCCTTGGCCTTGACCACCTCGTCGACGTCCTTGATCGCCTGGTCGGTCAGCTTCTGGATTTCCGCTTCGCTGCGACGCTCGTCGTCCTCGGTGATGGTCTTGTCCTTCAGCAGGTCCTTGACCTGCTGGTTGGCATCGCGGCGGATGTTGCGGATGGCGATCTTGGTTTCCTCGCCGTTGCCGTGCACGACCTTGCTCAGCTCCTTGCGGCGCTCCTCGGTCAGCGCTGGCAGGTTGATGCGGATGGTGGTGCCGGCGGTGTTCGGGGTCAGGCCCAGGTCGGAAGCGAGGATCGCCTTTTCCACCGGACCGACCATCTGCTTTTCCCACGGGGTGATGGTCAGCGAACGCGCGTCGCTGACCACGACGCTGGCGACCTGGGTCAGCGGCATGTCGGAACCGTAGTAATTGACCTTCAGGTGGTCGACCAGCGCGGTGGTCGCGCGACCGGTACGCAGTTTGGTCAGGTCGTGGCGCAGGGCTTCCACGCTCTTGGCCATGCGCGCCTGCGCGTCTTTCTTGATTTCGTTGATCATGGGTGCTTCCGCGCCTGGGGCTTAATCGCCGGATTATAGGCGAAGGCGGACGTTTCCTTCTCCCGCCGGGAGAAGGTGCCCCGCGGGGGCGAATGAGGGCTGAAGCTTTCCGTTGCGAGAAAGCCTACGGCAGGGCCAGGGTTCAGCCCTCATCCGGCGCTTCGCGCCACCTTCTCCGCGAGGGGGAGAGGGAAAAGCCTCAATGCGCATGCGGCGCCGCATCATGCAGGTCGTGGCCGCAGCGGCCGCGTTCGATCTGCAGGGTGGCGTGGTTGATGCCGAAGCGGTCGTCCAGCGCGTGCGCGGTCGCGTCGATGAAGGTGTCGTGCTCGCTGTCGTCGGGGCGCACGAGGTGCGCGGTCAGGGCGATTTCGCCTGCGCCCAGCGGCCAGATGTGCAGATGGTGGACCGCGGCCACGCCGGGTCGGGCGGCCAGGAAGGCGGCGACCTCGGCCTGATCGATGCTCGCCGGCACCGCATCCATCGCAGCGTTGAAGCTGTCGCGCAGCAGGCCGAAGGTACCTATCGCGATGACCACGCCGATCAGCAGTGCGGTCAGCGGGTCCAGCCAGGTCCAGCCGAACGCCAGCATGCCCAGGCCGGCCAGCACCGCGGCCAGCGATACCGCAGCATCGGCGACCAGATGCAGGAAGGCGCCGCGCTTGTTCAGGTCGCGGGCATGGCCATCGCGGACGAACCAGGCCGCACCCAGGTTGATCGCGATGCCGATGGCCGCGACCACGACGACCGGTAGGGCCGGGATCTGCGGCGGCGCGGAGAATCGGCGCATCGCTTCCCAGGCCAGCGCGCCGGAGAACGCCATCAACAGCAGCGAATTGGCCAGCGGCGAGAGCAGGGTGGCGCGACGCCAGCCGTAGGTATGGCTGGCGGTGGTCGGACGCTTGGCCAGCGCGGCTGCGGCCCAGGCCAGCCCGAGTCCGAGTACATCGCCCAGATTGTGCACGGCGTCGGAGAGCAGCGCCAGCGAGTCGGTGTAGAAGCCGTAGCCGGCTTCCAGCACCGTGTAGGCGAGGTTGATCAGGGTGACCGCGGCGAAGGCGCGGGTGGCGGAGCCGTGGCTGTGGCCGTGGTGCGAATGTCCCATGCGGGCAGGATGCCGTTTGGCCGGTGGCGGACACTATTACAGCGAATCCTCGGCGCAGGTGAGTCCGGCATGGGAGCGAGGTAAGTCGCGAACAGGCCTCGCTGTAACTTGTCCGAAAAGCATTCGCGACTTACGTCGCTCCCACATGCAGATTTTAATGGCGCAGCGGGGCGGGCAATGCATGTCCCGGATCATGTGCGTCCGCGTTGAACGTTGAGCGGATCAGCCGCGCCCTTTCACCAACGTACCGACATTCTCGCCGCGCAGAATGCGCATCAGGTTCCCCGGCACCGACAGGTCGTAGATGCGCAGCGGCACGTCGCTGTCGCGGCACAGGGCGAAGGCGGCGGTGTCCATCACCTGCAGGTCGCGGGCGATGACTTCGTCGTAGGTCAGCCTGTCGTACTTGACCGCGTCCTTGTGCTTGTTCGGGTCCTTGTCGTACACGCCGTCCACTTTGGTCGCCTTCAGCAACAGATCGGCGTTGATCTCGATCGCGCGCAATGCGGCGCCCGAATCGGTGGTGAAGAACGGATTGCCGGTGCCGGCGGCGAAGATCGCGATGCGGCCCTTTTCCAGATGGCGCACGGCGCGGCGGCGGATGTAGTCCTCGCACACGTCGTTGATCTTCAGCGCGCTCATCACCCGGACCTTGGCGCCGAGCTTCTCCAGCGCGTCCTGCATCGCCAGCGCATTGATCACCGTGGCCAGCATGCCCATCTGGTCGCCGGTGACCCTGTCCATGCCGCCGGCGGCCAGGCCGGCGCCGCGGAAGATGTTGCCGCCGCCGATCACCAGGCCGATCTCGGCGCCGGCTTCGTGCGCCTCGATCACTTCCTTGGCGATGCGGCCGATCACCGCCGGGTCGATGCCGTAATCCTCGCTCCCCATCAGCGCTTCGCCGGACAACTTGAGCAGGATGCGGCGGTAGGCAAGGGACTGGGACATGGGGATTCTCGGCGACGGGGGCGCGGGAATTCTAGCCGAGGCGCCGGAATACGTCAGGAAAGTCGCGGAATGGCCGGACGTCGTGAACCGGCCACGTGGCCGGGCTATGATCGATTGGCGACACTCTTCCGTCGCATCAAGGAGCAGACATGAGCGTGCGTACCCTGCAGGAATTCCTCTCGTCTTCGAAAGAAAAGGACGTCAGCGCCGATGCGTTCGAACTGGAGAGCCCGCACATGCTGGAGGTACGCGTGGATGGGCTGGTCTGGGCCAAGGCCGGCTCCATGGTCGCGCGCAAGGGAGGGGTCAAGTTCACCCGGCAGGGCGTGCTGGAGCAGGGCCTGGGCACCCTGCTGAAGAAGACCATCAGCGGCGAGGGCATGCAGCTGATGAAGGTGGAGGGGCAAGGCCGCGTGTATTTGGCCGACGCCGGCAAGAAAATCACCCTGCTGCGCCTGGCCGGCGAAGCGATTTTCGTCAACGGCAACGACGTGCTGGCGCTGGAGTCCGGCATCGACAGCAAGATCACCATGATGCGCAAGGTGGCCGGCATGCTGTCGGGCGGGCTGTTCAACGTGCGCCTGAGCGGCCACGGCATCGTCGCGATCACCTCGCACTACGAGCCGCTGACCCTGCCGGTGAGCGCACAGACGGGCCCGGTGTTCACCGATCCCAATGCCACCGTGGCATGGTCGGGCGGGCTGGCCCCGGAAATCGTCACCGACATCTCGCTGGGCACGCTGTTCGGGCGCGGCTCGGGCGAAAGCGTCCAACTGAGGTTCGCCGGCGAAGGCTGGGTGGTGGTGCAGCCTTACGAGGAAGTCGCCTTCCAGGCCAAGGGCTGACGGGCCCGCAAAAAAAAGCCGCGGAGTCCGCGGCTTTTTTTGCTTGAAGCTATGGCGTCGGAGCTCAGACCTGCATCGCCTTCGCCACTTCGGCGGCGTAGTCCTCGACCACCTTCTCGATGCCTTCGCCAACCGCCAGGCGGGTGAAGCGCACGACATCGGCGCCGGCGGCCTTGGCGGCCTGCTCGACGGTCTGGTCGGTGTTCAGCACGTAGGGCTGGCCGTACAGGCTGACTTCGTTGACGATCTTGGCGATCTTGCCGCCGATGATCTTCTCGAGGATCTCGGCCGGTTTCTGCTTGTCCTTCTCGGACATCTTGGCCAGTTCGATTTCCTTTTCCTTCGCCACGAAGTCGGCCGGCACGTCGGCGGCCTTGTTGTACGGCGGGTTCATCGCGGCCACGTGCATGGCCACGCCGCGCGCGAACTCGGCGTCGCCGCCGGCCACTTCGACCAACACGCCGATCTTGCCGCCGTGCGAGTAGGCGGCGACGTTGTTGCCGCTGTCGATCACGGCGACGCGGCGCACCAGGATGTTCTCGCCGAGCTTGGCGATGGCGGCGGCGCGCGCTTCCTCGACGGTTTCGCCGCTCGGCAGCTTGGCGGTCTTCAGCGCCTCGACATCGGCGGCGCCGCTGGCCAGGGCGGCCTGGGCCACGGCGTCGGTGAAGGCGACGAAGTTGGCGTCCTTGGCGACGAAGTCGGTTTCGGAATTGATTTCGACCAGCACGGCCTTGCCGCCGTTCTGGGCGACCGCGATGCGGCCTTCGGCGGCGACGCGGCTGGCCTTCTTGTCGGCCTTGGCCAGGCCCGACTTGCGCAGCCATTCCATGGCGACGTCGAT
>DASRYD010000149.1:0-3759 GCA_035653955.1 Pseudoxanthomonas sp. | reverse complement strand
GGCCAGCCGGGCCTGGCGCTCGGGCTCGATGGCGCGGTGCAGCGAGACCAGCAGAGCCAGTGCGGCGGGAGGCAACAGGCTGTCCTGGCCGACCACGTTGGCGGCCAGGGCGATGCCGGGAGTGGGACGGGACGGGCCAGTATCGCGGGACGACACGGCGTAAGCGGGTGCGGACATGGGGGGAACTCCTTCGGACAAACCGGCATTGAAGCCGTGTCCGCACCGTGCGCTGCAACAAAGTATTTGACAACACAGTTTTTGCAATGCAGCTTATAAGTTGGATTTATACATTTCGAAACAATGCCCGACAGCACGGCCGCAAGTCCGCGATTTGCTTACAAATCCGACCGCCTGAAGCCGCTTCGGGCGTTTTGCCAGACCGTGCGCCTGGGCTCGGTATCGCGCGCGGCGGAGGCGCTTTTCGTCAGCCAGCCGGCGATCACCCTGCAGTTGCAGGCATTGGAACGCGAGTTGGGCGCGGTGTTGTTCGAACGCCACGGCCGTCGCCTGACCCCGACCCGTGAAGGCCAGCTGCTGTACGAACTGGCCCAACCGCTGGTCGAGAGCGTCGATGCGCTGCCAACGGTGTTCCGCGACAAGGCCAGCGGGCTGGACGCGGGCGAGCTGAACGTCGCCGCCAACAGTTCGACCATCCTGTACCTGTTGCCGAAGATCGTCGCCAACTTCCGAGAGCGCCATCCCGAGGTGCGCCTGACCCTGCATCCGACCATCAGTGCCGACGGTACCGAACTGCTGCGCGCGGATTCGGTGGATCTGGCGGTCGGTTCGATGCTCGACGTGCCCAGCGACCTCAGCTACGCGCCGGTGTACCAGTTCGAGCCGCTGTTGATCGTGCCGCCCGACCACCCGCTGGCGCGCAAGTCGCGGCTGGACCTGCACGACCTGTCGCCGTTCCCGTTGATCCTGCCGCCGAAGCGGCAGATCACCTATCGCCTGGTCGACCTGGTGTTCCAGAAGAACCGCGTGCCGTACACGGTGGCGCTGGAAGTCGGCGGCTGGGAGGTGATCAAGCAATACGTGGCGATGGGCATGGGCATTTCCATTGTCAGTTCGATCTGCGTGACCGACGCCGACCGCGAACGCCTCGCCACCCGTTCCCTGCGCGAATGGTTCCCGGCGCGCAGCTATGGCGTGGTGGTGCGCAAGGGCAAGGTGCTTTCGCCGCAGGCGCGCGCGTTCATCGAGCTGATCAAGCCGGATCTGTTCCACCTGCGCGACTACGACGAAACCGGGCATTCGGAACGCTGACATCGTTCTGGCACAAAGCCTGAGCGCCTTCTTTCCCGGGGCAGTCCGCGCATGGGATTTTCAGGTGGATTCAGAGCGATTCACCGATTGGCGGCCCCTGTCCGCCAAGTGCATACTTCGCGGAATTCGTCCATCAGGGTCGCCAGCCAAGCCACATGAGCAGATGGCTCGCCGTCGCCGCGTATCAGTGCCGGATCAATGGGGCTCCCAACGGCGCCATCGATTTCCAGATCCGCTATTTCGATCTGCCCGCCTCGCCCGATGTCGAGGAGGCGCTGCGCGGCGAACCCCTGCACGAGTACGAGAACCACCTCGGCGAAACGGTGTCCTGGCCGCTGGCCAGGATCTTCGAAATCCGATGCCTGCTGGCGATGGCCCCCGGCGACGAAATCGTCGGCTTCACCGCAACCGTCGAGGAGTTGTCTTCTCTCGGTCTTGCGGATGGCCGCTGACGTCGGCTTGCATCGACTTGGCTGATACGATGCGCTTGCGCATCGCCGTGCGAAGATGCGGCGCATGAATGACGCCTCCCCGATCCGCATCGCCCTGATCGGCTACGGCTATGCCGGAAAGACCTTCCATGCGCCGTTGATCGCGTCGGTGCCGGGCCTGCAGCTGGCCCGTGTCGTCTCGAGCCGGCCCGGCGACGTGCATGCCGATCTCCCCGATGCCGAAGTCGTCGCCGATCCGCTGCAGGCTATCGGGCGCGACGACGTCGATCTGGTCGTAATTGCCGCACCGAATGCGCAGCACGCGCCGTTGGCCGCCGCCGCGCTTCGCGCCGGCAAGCATGTCGTGGTCGACAAGCCGTTCACGCTGACGCTGGCGGAGGCACGCGAACTGCGCGCAGCGGCGAAGCAGAACGGAAGGCTGCTGTCGGTCTTCCACAATCGCCGCTGGGACAGCGATTTCCTCGGCGTGAAGCAAGCCATCGATAGCGGCCGCATCGGCGAGGTCGTGCATTTCGAATCGCACATCGACCGCTTCCGCCCGCAAGTGCGCGCACGCTGGCGCGAAAGCGCGCAGCCCGGCGCCGGCATCTGGTTCGATCTGGGTCCGCATCTGATCGACCAGGCCCTGCAGCTGTTCGGCCTGCCGCAGTCCGTGCAGGCCGGGCTTGCCGCGCTGCGTCCCGGCGCGCTGAGCGACGACTGGTCGCACGTCGTTTTGAGTTACGAGAAGCGGCGCGTCGTGTTGCACGCGAGCATGCTCGTCGCAGGCGGCAGCGTGCGTTTCATCGCACACGGCACGCTCGGAAGCGTGGTCAAGCCGCGCATCGACCGACAGGAAGCGCAACTGCTGGCCGGCATGAAGCCCGGCGATGCCGGCTGGGGCGAAGACGACGACATGCTGTTGCTGTATCCAGGTGACGCGCCGATGGAGGCGCTCCCCTGCCCGCGCGGGGACCAGCGGCTTTACTACGCCGGCATCCGGGATGCGATTCACGGCCTGGCGATCCCGCCGGTCACCGATGCGCAAGCGCTGGCGGTGATGGCGGTGCTGGAAGCCGGGACGGAATCGGCGCGAACGGCACGCGTCATCGAGCTCGGACTCGATGACGAAGAGCGGGAAAGCTTCGAACGAAATCCGTAAGAGCGCCACCTGAGCGACAGCAACATCCGATCGCGCCCAGGGGCGCTCCTACAAGATGCGGGACCTGGTCCTCAACGCGGCAGCGGCAACGCATCCGTCTTGTAGATCGCCACGTGCGGCACGCCGTCGGCGCCGATCCAGCCGCGGTACATGCCGCCGGTGTTGAACGGAAACGCGGCCACGCCCTGCGCGTCCAGCGCGATCGCACCGCCATCGCCGCCGGCCTTGGGAATGTCGCCGTTGATCACGCCGTCGCCCGCCTTGCCGATCGATTCGCCGGCCAGGCGCACGCGTGCGCAGATCTCGTGCGCAGCGGCGGTGCGGATATAGAACTCGCCCCAGCCGGTGCCGGACACCGCGCAACGCGCATCGGCCCAGGTACCGGCGCCGACGATCGGCGAATCGCCGACGCGGCCATAGCGCTTGTTGGTCATGCCGCCGGTCGAAGTACCGGCGGCCAGGTGGCCCTGCGCATCCAGCGCCAGCGCGCCGACGGTGCCGAAATAGGCCTTGCCGGGCAATTCCAGCGGCGTGCGGCTGGCCTGCGCATTCTTTTCTTCCGCCAGCGCCTTCTGCAATTGCTGCCAGCGCTTCTCGGTGCGGAAATACGCGGGATCGACCAGTTCGATGCCCTGTTCCTTGGCGAAGATCTCGGCGCCGTCGCCGACCATCATCACGTGCTTGGACTTGTCCATGATCGCGCGCGCCAGGCTGATCGGATTCTTGACCCGATGCAGGCCCGCCGCCGCGCCGGCCTTGCCGGTCGCGCCGTCCATGATCGAGGTGTCGAGTTCGTTGCGGCCGTCGTGGGTGAACACCGCACCGCGACCGGCGTTGAACTGCGGCGCGTCTTCCATCACGTTGATCGCGGCGGTCACCGCGTCCAGCGAAGACGCG
>DASRYD010000148.1:0-2375 GCA_035653955.1 Pseudoxanthomonas sp. | reverse complement strand
CTGGAGCGCGGCAATGTCGACCGTAGCGACCCCCAGTTCCTCATCCATCGGCCGATGCCCGCCGTCGCCAACGTGCAGCGCATCGAGGATGGATACGTGCTCGAACTCGGGCCCATCAAGCTGACCGCGCATGCCACGCCGGGACACGCTCCCGGCGGCACCAGCTGGACGTGGCGTTCGTGCGAAGGCGATCGCTGCCTGGGCCTCGCATTCGTGGACAGCCTGAGCGCGATCTCCGACGACGTGTTCCGCTACAGCGAAGAAGCCGCGCATGAGGGCTATCTGGCATCGTTCCGCAGGACGCTGGACACGGTCGCGGCCCTGCCCTGCGACATCCTGGTGACCCCGCACCCCGCGGCCAGCAACTTGTGGAACCGCATCGGAGCGCACGCGAGCCGGCCATTGGCCAACGCCAACGCCTGCCGCGATTACGCCACGACCGCGGGCAAGAACCTAGACGCGCGCCTGGCCGGAGAAAGGGCGAAATCGACGCCGTGAAACTGCTGGTCAACATCGATGTCGATGATCTTGAACGTGCCGAAGCGTTCTATTGCGCCGCGTTCGGCCTCGCGCCGGGTCGCCGTTTCGACGGCGTGATCGAACTGCTCGGCGCGGATGCGCCGATCTACCTGCTGCGGAAAGCATCCGGCAGCGAGGGCGCATCCGGTTCGCGGCGCGATTACGCGCGCCATTGGACGCCGTTGCACTGCGATGTGGTCGTCGTCGATCTCGAAGCCGCGCTGCAACGCGCGCTGGCGGCCGGCGCCAGCGCCGAAGGTCCTGTCCGCGAAGCCGAATGGGGCCGCATCGCGCAGGTCGCCGACCCCTTCGGCCACGGCTGGTGCCTGCTACAGTTTCTCGGCCGCGGTTACGACGAAATCCAGCGATGAGCCCACGCAAACCCGCGCCTCCCCTCGAAATCGACGCCGGCAAGCTGCCGCCGCTGGGCATGCCGCCGGCGCAGTTCCTGCGCGATTACTGGCAGAAGCGGCCGCTGCTGATCCGCAACGCCTTCCCCGGCTTGGTCTCGCCGATCCAGCCCGAAGACCTGGCCGGGCTGGCTTGCGAGGAAGCCGCTCTGTCGCGCATCGTCGTCCACGACCGCGCTAGCGATGCCTGGACGCTGCGCAGCGGTCCGTTCCGGGAAGAAGAATTCCCCGGCATGCCGCACCACGACTGGACCCTGCTGGTGCAGGACGTGGACAAGTGGGACGAAGACGTGCGCGCGCTGCTGAGCCATTTCGATTTCCTGCCGCGCTGGCGCATCGACGACATCATGGTCAGCTTCGCCGCGACCGGCGGTTCGGTCGGCGCGCACGTCGACCAGTACGACGTGTTCCTGCTGCAGGCGCAGGGCGAACGCCGCTGGCAGATCGACGCCGGTCCGAATCCGCCGACGGCGTTCCGCGACGATGTCGAGCTGAAGCTCCTGCGCGAATTCACGCCTACCCACGATTGGGTGCTGCGACCGGGCGACATGCTGTACCTGCCGCCGGGCGTACCGCACCACGGTGTCGCGGAGAACCCGTGCCTGACCTTCTCCGTGGGGATGCGCGCACCGTCGGCGGCGGAGTTGATCGGCGACTATCTCGACACGCTGGTCGCCGATGCCGACGAAAACCTGCGCTACCACGACGCCGACCTGGCCCCGCCGGCCGATCCGTACGAAATCGATGCCGAGGCGATGGGCCGCGTGGTCGAGGCGCTGAACGCGCTGCGCATGAGCGATCCGGACAAGCTGGCCGGCTGGTTCGGCCGCTTCATCACCACCTACCGCAGCGCCGGCGAAGTCGCGCCGATGCCTTCCGGCCGCTCGCGGATCGAGATCGAATGGGATCTCGGCCACGGCGCGGAATTGCATCGCCACCCGATGTCGCGGATGGCGTGGCGGAAAACGGCACGTTCGAAAAAATCCGGCGACGCGCAGTTGTTCTGCAGCGGCCTGGAATTCGCCCTACCGGTAAAGGATGCGCAGCGCATCGCAGCGGCGGAAACCCTGGATGGCGCCGGTTATTCGGCCTTGAGTGAAGCCGGACGCGAGGCGGCGCTGGAGTTGATAACGCAAGGCCACTACCAGTTGCTGGGCGAACCCGGGGACGAGGATTAAGCGGCCCCGTTCCATCAGGGAATGCCGTTGTTGTTCCCCCGGCCCGCCAGATCGAAAGCCTCGCGACTCAGATCGCTCCCACACGGCAGTTCTCCGGATGCCCGATTTCACTGTCCAGCCAATCGATTTCGCCACCGGCGCCGAAGACCTGCGCAGGGTCCGCGAGGCCGTGTTCGTCCACGAACAGCGCGTGCCCGCAGCGCTGGAATGGGACGGCTCGGACGCCGCCTGCCACCACGTCATCGCCCGCGACGCCAGCGGCGTGCCC
>DASRYD010000147.1:0-1738 GCA_035653955.1 Pseudoxanthomonas sp. | reverse complement strand
TGATCACCGGTATTGTCAAGCGCGTCGAGCGCGGCAACGTGTACTTGGACCTGGGCTCCAATGCCGAGGCCTTCATCCCTCGCGACAAGACCATTCCGCGCGAGTCGGCCCGCGTCGGTGACCGCGTGCGCGGATACCTCTATGAGGTACGTTCGGAAGTACGCGGCCCGCAGCTGTTCGTCTCGCGCGCCGCCCCGGAATTCATGATCGAGCTGTTCAAGCTGGAAGTGCCGGAAGTGGGCCAGGGCCTGGTCGAGATCAAGGCCTGCGCGCGCGATCCCGGCGACCGCGCCAAGATCGCCGTGCTGGCCCACGACACCCGCACCGACCCGATCGGCGCCTGCATCGGCATGCGCGGTTCGCGCGTGCAGGCGGTGTCGAACGAGCTCAACGGCGAGCGCGTCGACATCGTGCTGTGGAACGACAACCCGGCCAACTTCGTCATCAACGCGATGGCGCCGGCCGAGGTGCAGTCGATCATCGTCGACGAGGAAAAGCACTCGATGGACCTGGCGGTGGCCGAGGAACTGCTGGCCAAGGCGATCGGCAAGGGCGGCCAGAACGTGCGCCTGGCCAGCCGCCTGACCGGCTGGCAGCTCAACGTGATGACCCAGGACCAGGTCGCGGCGAAGTCCGAGGCCGAGCAGGCCACGGCGCGCCAGCTGTTCATGGACAAGCTGGAGGTCGACGAGGAAATCGCAGGCATCCTGGTCGCCGAGGGCTTCAGCACGGTCGAGGAAATCGCCTACGTGCCGGTCGGCGAACTGCTGGCGGTCGAGGGCTTCGACGAGGACATCGTCGAGGAACTGCGTTCGCGCGCCCGCGATGCGCTGCTGAACGAGGCGCTGGCCGAGGAGGAGGGCCTGGAGGAAGATCACCCGGCCGCCGACCTGCTGGCGCTGGAAGGCATGGACGAGGAGACCGCGTTCGCGCTGGCCGCCCACGGCGTGCGCACCAGCGAGGATTTGTCCGATCTGGCCGCCGACGAAGTGGCCGAGTTCGGCATCGACGGACTGGATGAAGCGCGCGCCGCGGCGCTGATCCTGGCCGCGCGCGCCGAAGAAATCGCCCGGCTGGAGCGCGAGTCGTGATCCAGCAGCCATGAGCGGCCCTGTACTGTCCAGGGCTTAGAATCCGCGTTTCCCCGGTGCGCCGTGGGGGCGCAAAACCCGGAACCGGAAACCGAATGTCGCAACAAACCACCATCCGCAAGCTCGCCGAACTGGTCAACACGCCGGTCGAAAAACTGCTGGAACAGCTGGCCGAAGCCGGCATGAATTTCAGCGGCCCCGATCAGGTCGTGACCAGCATGGAAAAAGTGAAGCTGCTGGGCTTCCTGAAGCGTTCGCACGGCAAGACCGAGGCGGTCGCGGACGATGCCGCGCCGAAGAAGATCACCCTGGCCCGTCGCAAGGTGCAGGAAGTGACGGTCAAGAGCGGCCGCAGCGCTTCCACGGTCAACGTGGAGGTGCGGCAGAAGCGCACCTACGTGAAGCCGGGCGATACCCAGGGGCCGCCGCCGACCACTTCGGCCAACGAGCCCGATCCGGAACGCGCCGAGATCCTGCGCAAGCTGGAGGAATCCAAGCGGCGCAACCTGAACGAACAGCAGCAGCTGGCCGAGATCGACAAGCGCCGCGCTGAAGAACGCGAACGCCAGCGCCAGGAAGAAGTCGCGCGGGCCGAAGCCGAGGCCCAGCGCCTGCGCGAGGAAGCCGCGGCCGCCGTTGCCGACAAT
>DASRYD010000146.1:0-2858 GCA_035653955.1 Pseudoxanthomonas sp. | reverse complement strand
CGGGCCTTGCGGCCCGCCCTTCGCGGTGTCGCCTCTGGCGAGCGTCGATTACTTGATCGGCTCGTCCAGCATCAGCTGGCGGACGAAGCGCACCGGCGGCGCGCCGTACGACAGCACCTGGTCGTGGTAGGCCTTCAGATTGAACTGCGCGCCCTGCTTGGCCTCGGCGGCCTTGCGCATGTCGAAGTGCTCCTGCACACCGACGAAGTAGGTGGGCAGCTGCGCCGAAGTCAGCTGCGCGCGCGTCCACTTGCCAGCGGCTTCGCGCTCCTGCTGGAAGGTCTGGCGCACCATCAGGTCCATCGCCTGTTCGCGCGTCCAGCCGTCCACCTGCACGCCCTGGTCCAGGATCGCATTGGCGATCGTGCGCAGGTAGAACTTCATCTGCACCAGGCGGAACAGCGGATCGTTGTCGAGGTAGCCGGCGTCGGCCATCATCTTCTCGGTGTACACCGCCCAGCCTTCGGCGAACATGCCCGAGCGCAACACGGCGCGCAGCGTGGACGGGAACTTGGCCGAGTGCCAGCCTTCCAGGTAGTGGCCCGGCGTGCCCTCGTGGATGCTCAGCAGGTGGATCATCCGGCTGTTGTATTCGCGCAGGAACGAATCGACCTGTTCCTGGCTCCATTCCTCCGGGATCGGCGAGACGGCGTAGAAGGTCTTCAGGTGCTTGTCGAGCGGGCCCGGCGAATCGCAGTAGGCCACCGCCACGCCGCGCTGGAATTCCGGCATCTCGATGATTTCGACCGGCGCATCGGGCAGCGTGACCAGGTCGTGCTTGCGCACGAACTCGGTGGCCTGCGCCAGCGCGGCTTCCGCATCCGGCACCACCTTGTCGCGCGCCGGGCGTTCGGCGTAGGCCAGCTCGAGTGCGGCCTCGATCGCCTTCTGCTGCTCGTCGGCGCTGGGCGTCTCGGGCAGGGCCGGTGCACCGGGCTTGTCCTTCAGCACGGTACGGGCGATGCCGTACATCTCCTCGCGCACGCGCTTGAGCTCGCCTTCGGCGCGCTGCTTGATGTCGGCGCGCGACAGCGACGACAGCAGCGCGAACTGGAGTTTCTGGTCGTACAGCGCCTGGCCGATGCGGAAGTCGCCCTTCGCGTTCGGCACCAGCGTCTTGTCCAGCCAGGCCTGGTGTTCGGCCACGGCGGTCTTCAGGCCGTCAATGGCGGCCTGCGCCTGTGCGCGGTCGGCCTCCGGCAGGTCCTTGAGGTTCGGCGTGATGAAGGTGTCGACGATGCTCAGGATGCCGGCGTTCTGCTTGGCGACGGTTTCGGCATGCACCTTGGGCACGCGCGCCGGGTCGAGGTTCTCGCGTGCCTGCGCCAGCAGCGCCGGGATCTTCTGCATGCGCGCAGTGGCGGACTTCAGGCGCTCGGGCAGCGGCGCGAACTCGCGCGCCATCAGGCCGTAGATCGCGCCGCCGGCCACGTTGTTGTAGACCTGCGGATCCCAGGCCCAGCTCTGCAGCGTCTCGGCAGTCCAGATGTCGTACTGCAACTGGTTGCGCAGGATGGCGGCATCCACCTGGTTTTCGCGCGACAGCGTGGCGACGTCGAGCGCATCGAGTTCGCCGAGGATCTTCTTGCTGAAGTCCAGGTTCTTCTGGCGACCGGTCGCGCTGAGATCATCCAGTTCGGCGTCGTACCTGTGCTCGCCGATCTGGGTGGCGCTGACGGGCGACAACTGCAGCCAGCCATCGAGCGCGCGCTTGGACAGGTCGGCGAAGGCGGCATCGGCCTTGGCGGTGTCAGCGGTCGCGGCTGCGGCGTCGGCACCCGGGCCGGCGGTGGGGGCTTCGCTCTTCTGGCAGGCGGCCAGCGAGGCCAGGAGGGCGGCGGCGAGCAGGGTCTTGCGCATGGGAGTCCTGTTGCAATGCAGCGTGGTCGAGGCGCACAGGATAGGCCGAAGGTCACCCCCATGCCCATGCCATTCGATATACGCTGATCCGCCGGACGAAGGAAAACCACGCCATGAAACACGAAGGAAGCTGCCATTGCGGCCGTATCGCATTCGAGGTCGAGGGCGACATCACCGACGTCGTCGACTGCAATTGCTCGCTGTGCCGTCGGCGGGGTGGCCTGCTGTGGTTCGCGCCACGCGAAGCCCTGGTGCTGAAGACGCCGGAAGCCGACATGTCCACCTACACATTCAACAAGCACCACATCCAGCATCGCTTCTGTGCGACCTGCGGCATCGCACCGTTCGGCGAGGCCGCGCACCCGGCGACCGGTGCGCAGATGGCGGCCGTCAACGTGCGCTGCCTGCCCGGTGTGGACCTTTCCGCATTGAAGGTCACTGCCTTCGATGGTGCCAGCGCCTGATCGCGACGGGGACGGAGTAGTTCGCCTGCGCTGTCCCGTACGTTGTTGCTGGCAGCCAGCAGGGTCCGCAAGGTAGGCGGCGAAACAAGTGTCGGGGAGATGACGATGCGTTCATGGGCATGGCTGGCGTGGGCGGGGATGCTGCTGTCGTATTCGGCGCAGGCGACCTGTCCGCCCGAAGGCACGGATCCGGGTTCGCTGCGGTTGCTGCGGGAACAGAAATTCGCCGTACCCGGCGAGGTGCGCGCTGCCCTGGTGGCGGGACTGCCGGCTTGCCTGGCCGATCCCGACCCCGCAGTGCGCGATGGTGTGGCATACGAAGGTCTCAGCATCTGGCTGCGGGCGGGACAACTGGACGTGCAGCAACGGCGCGCATTGCGCGACCGCCTGTACGCGATGCTGGGCGAGGATGCCGCCGCAGGGTTCGGCCCGCCTTTCGCGGCGCTGATGTTGTCGGAGGTCGCGCGCACCGACCGGGTGGCGCCATGGATGTCTGCAGACGAGCGCGCCGACATGGTCGCGCGCGCCGCCGCC
>DASRYD010000145.1:0-5140 GCA_035653955.1 Pseudoxanthomonas sp. | reverse complement strand
GGTCGGCTATCGCGAGATGCTGGGCAGCAACCACATCGGCAACCTTACCGGCATGTACGACCGGCGCCTGGGCGACGTCGAATTCCGGCGCATCGGCCACGAGGACTACGTGTTCTGGCTGGACCGGGTGCGGCGCGCGGGCCGCGCGGTATGCGTGCCCGGCGCGGAGCCGCTGGCATTCTATCTGGTGCGCAACGGATCGGTATCGGCGAACAAGCTGCGCGCGGCGGGCTGGCAGTGGCGCATCTACCGCGAGGTCGAGGGACTGTCGCCGCCGCGTGCGGCCTGGTACATGCTGCAATACGCGAAGCACGCGCTGCGCAAGCGCGGCAGGGTCTAGGAAGCTCCGCGCACGCCTGGTGGGAGCGGCCTTGGCCGCGAATGCTGTTCCAACGCGTGCGGGCAAGTCTGCAAAAGGGCATTCGCGGCCAAGGCCGCTCCCACAGCGATTGGGTTATTCGGGCCTTGCCGATGCGCTTGCCGGAAAACCGTTCGCGTCGAGCATGGCTCCGCAGAACCGCGGCGATGGATTCCAGCGGCGTGCACCTTGTGCAGCGCCGAGTTTGCCCGCTCGGCCGCGACCACGGCGCGGCTTACTGGACTTCGCTCAGCTCCACCAGGTAGCCGGTGGTGCCGCCGGTCACGTCGATCCGGTAGCCGCCGCCGCTTTCGACGTACTTGCCCGAGCTGAAGTTGCTGTCGATGGTGGCGTTGGTGGGTTCCAGCACGCGCACGCGCAGGCGGCCGGCGGTGGCTTCGCGGCTGTTGACCAGCACCGGCTGCACCGGCGTGTTGACCTGGAAGGTCGCGGTGGTGCCGCTGGTGATGGCGAACTGGTCGCGCACGGTCAGCTTGCGGCTGCCGAAGGTGAATTGCCGCGTCCACGAGGTCACCGCGGTGTTGTCGCAGAACGCCGGGGTCAGGTTGGCGGTGGCGGTGAAGGCGCCGCCGCCGCTGCCGGGCGTGACGCTCAGGGTCGAAGCGCGCGTGGTCGATTCGCATTGGCGGGCGACGGTACCGTTGCGGACGAAGCGCACCAGGTTGTGCACGTCGGTGCCCTGGTTGATGCCGTTCGAGGGCGCCTGGGTGTTCGCGGTGACCGCGAGCCAGTTGCCGGAGAACAGCTGGAACGAGCCCTGGTCCTGGTGTGCGTGGCTTTCGTTGTACGGACCGGCGACGATCGACATCCACATCGCGGCGCGATCCCAGCCGGTGCGCGCGAAGAAATGGCCCACGCCGGTGGCGTGGTAGATCAGGGCGGTGGGCGCGCTGCCGCCCGAGCCCGCCGGCAGCAGGTCGAAACGGCGGTTGAAGCTGCTGCTCATCTCCTTGACCGAAATATTGTTCAGCCACCAGGACGACGCCGAGTAGGCCTGGGCATTGGTGGTCAGCTTGCGCGCTTCCAGCATCAGCCGACGCTGGTAGTCGTACAGGTTCGCCTCGCGGTCGCGCGACTGGTCGCCGATCGGCGCGAAGCGGTCCAGGGTCGGCACGGTGGCGTGGATCCAGTAGAAGATGCTGTCGGTCGCGTGCGGACTGGCATTGGCCAGGTCCTCGCCGGTGCTGTCGCGCCACACCCGATACACGGCGAACAGACGCATGTGCGCAGTGCCGTAGCCGGTGCCCTCGCGGCTGCCGCCGCCGGGAAGCGCTGCGAAGTAGGTGCGCAGCGGCGGCAGGCGGTTCTGGCGCAGGTCGTTCAACCAGGTCGAACTGTTGACGACCAGCCCCCAGTACATGGTCGCTTCGAGGAAGCTGTAGTAGTAGTTGTTGCCGGGGTTGTCGGTGGACCAGCCCGACCACGGGAACGACCTGCCGCCCCACGTCGCTTCGTTGTGATGCCACACGTTCCATATCGCCTGTTCGGCGTAGGCCGACCAGCGGGTGCGCTTGGCCTGGTCGACGAAGCTCGGGCAGGCATGCAGGGTCATCGCTACGTCGGCGATCATGGGGCCGACTTCAAGATACGAATCGCCCGAAATCGCCGGCCTGCCACCGGCGCTGATCGCCGCTTCGGCCTCGGTGACCTGCTGGTTGGCCAATGCCACGGCCCGGTTGCAGTACTTCGCGTCGTTGACCAGCAGGTACATGAAGGCCGGATCGTAGGCCGAGTAGCCGTAAGGATTGGCGGTCAGGCCGGAATCGACCCAGTCGCGGAAACGGCTGTAGGCGGTGGAACTGCGGTTCACGTAGGAAACGTCGATGACCAATGCGTCCTGGCCGGCAGGTACCGGCGGCGGCGGTGGCGGCGGTGGCGGCGGGGTCGGCGGATCTTCGTCGTCGATGATCGTGCCGGTGCCGCTGGCGGTGCCCAGCGTCGCGTTGGTCGGGCTGCTGATGGTCGCGGCGAAGGTCTTGTTGCCTTCGTAGGTCGTGTCGTTGACAGTCGGCACGTTGACCGTCGCGCTGGTGCTGCCGGCGGGGACGGTGACGGTCACGCCGGTCTGGGCGGTGTAGTCGGCCGGGGCGACGGCCGTGCCGTTGGAGGTGCTCAGCTTGACCGTGACGCTGGTGGAACTGGATGCAGACAGGCTGACCGTGAACACCATGGTCGTGCCTTCTGTCGCACTGCCATTGCTGATCGAGACCGTCGGCTGGGTCGGCGTCGGTGGGGTCGGAGGCGTTGGCGTCGATGGCGATGCCGCGCTTTTCCCGCCGCCGCCGCCGCATTGGCACAGGATGATGGTCAGTACCGCCAGCGATAGCGTGCGGCCGGCGGACTTGATCCGCGTACCGATGGAGGGATGGGGGAGGGATGGCGTGGTCATGTGATGGTCCTCAGCGATTGCTGTAGGAAATGCTCAGGTAGGCGATGTTCTGTCCGACGGTCTGTCCGGCGTCGGTGCTGTCGCGCTTGTAGTGTTCCCAGCTGAATCCCGTGCTCCAGTGGCGGGACATCTGGTAACGCAGCGTAGCCCCCGTCCGCGCGGTCTTGTCTTCGCGCGACAGCGACGTGTAGCGGATTTTTTCGCGGGTCGCGTAGACGCCGAACGTCAGCGACGGCCGCAGGACCCATTCGAAGTCCGCGCGGGCACCGCGGAGTTTCTGGTCGAAGGCGTCGGTATCGACGTAGTTGCGTTTCTGCGCATAGACGCTCGCGCCCAGGCGGATGCGGGTCGCGGAATAGGCATAGTCGAGATCGGCGCCGCGCACCACGTAGGGCGAGGCGTTGACCACCGCGCGGCCGGTCAGCACGTTGTCCGGCACCGTGCTCGGCGGCTCCATGGAAATGCTGCCCAGGGCATCGCCGGCGGTATCGGAGAACTCGCTGGAGGCCGATGCGGTGAAGGCGCTTTGCGCGGTCGGGTTCCACTTCAGGCTGCCCCGCACCAGCGGATCGGTGCGGCCTTCGCCGCGGCGGTAGTCGATGCGCGAATAGCCCGCGTCGAGCTCCAGTTCGAAATGCGCCAGCTTGCGTTCGTAGCGGGCATACAGGTCGTAGCGGCGGTAGTCGCGCGCCACCACGTCGTTGTCGAAGTCGACGGCCTGCGCCTGCACCAGCAGCGACAACGCGCTGGTGGGGGAAAGATCGCGGATCGCGCCCACCGCCAGGGTCAGCTGGTTCGAATTGAATTCGTCGCTGACCTCGGCGTTGCTGTCGATGTAGCGCAGCTCCGCGCGCCCGCGCAGGGTCCTGGTCCAGTCGAACAGCAGGGTGGGGCCCAGCGAGAACACGTTGACCTGCTGGCGGTTGCCGGGCGCGTTGGGGGCGAGCGCGTTGACCGGTTGCACCGTCAGGCTGTCTTCGGCGGAAAAGGACAAGCGGTCCGGTATCGCCACCCAGTTCACCCGGCCCGAGAGCACGCCGTCAACGGTGTCGTCGAACACGTCGTCGCGATAGCCGCGGTATTCGACCCGGCCGTTGAGGTTGACCTGCAGCGCCGACAGGTTGTCGGTGACGATGAAGCCGAGGCCGGCGCGCGAATAGCGCTGGTCGATCGGATCGTTCGGCGAAAGCGTGACGTTGCTGTTCTGCTCGATGCCGGCATCCAGCGTGTAGTCGACCCGGGCCGCCCATGCATCGGCGGAGCATGCGGCGATCACGCTTGCGGCCATCATCCTGACGTGCAGTTTCTTCATCTCATGGCCACCGGTCGGTTGCCCGCGTTTCAAGGGATGTGGTTGAAGACCACGCCTGCCAGTTTTTCCGGGGCGAAGCTGGCGACCGCCTTGTCGATCTGTTCGGGAGTGGCCTTGCCGTAACCGGCCACCAGCACCACCAGGTCCGCCAGGCCGGACAGGATGCGCGCGTCCGGCGAGCCGAGGACCGGCGGTGCGTCGAGGACCAGATAGCGGTCCGGGTAACGGCTGTGCAGCGAATCGACCAGCATCCGCATGCGCAGGGAACTGAACGCCTCGCCGGTGATTTCGCGCTGGCTGCCGCTGGGGATCAGCTGCAGGCGCGGGATGCCGGTGGAATACAGGATGCTGCCGAGATCGAGCTGGCGCTCGTCCAGATAGTCGATCAGGCCGCCGTGGGTGGTGTCCACGCGCAATGCGGCGTGCTGCGACGGATGCAGGGCGTCGCAGTCCACCAGCAGGGCCGATTTGCTGTCGTCGAAGGCGAACGCCGCGGCGAGGTTGCGGGCGACGAAACTGCCGCCGCAGCCCTGCCCGACCGAGGCGACCAGGGTGACGAAATTCCGCTCGCCGCCCAGCGCCAGCAGGCGGGTGCGCAGCTCGCGGAACGCGTCCGCCTGTTCGCGGGCCGAATCGTTGCGATGGATGATGCGCCGGTCTTCCAGTTCGCGCGTGGTCAACGCGGTCGAATCCGCGCGCGGCGCGATCGATCGGGCGTCGGCGGAATTGGGCGAGAGATCCTTCAGCCGCTGATTGTCCAGGGTCACGGATGTTTTCCTTGCGGTAGACGTCGGCATGAGGCTTGTCTCATGCCGCCAGTTGCTTGAGGGCGTAGACCAGCACGTAGGCCAGCGCCACGGTGGCCAGCATGCCCAGGCCCATGGCATCGCGCTTCATCTGCGCGCGGCGGTCGTGCGAAGACGAGTAGGCCGGCACCGTGGTCAGCACGGCGACCGGGGCGATCTTCTGCAGGTGGCGCGCGGAACGGATGCGCGGATCGAAGCGCGCGCGCAGGAAGATCAGTCCGGCGGGGACCGCGAACGCCAGGGCGAGCCCGGCG
>DASRYD010000144.1:0-7088 GCA_035653955.1 Pseudoxanthomonas sp. | reverse complement strand
GGTGCTGGCGCACTGCGTTGTGGCTGATGCGCAGGCGTTCGCACAGGGCTTCCACCGTGCAGCCGTCGGTGGCCGCCAGCAATTGCCGCAGCAATCGCTGCCGGGTTTCGCCGAGCTGACGCAAGGCTTCGCCCATCGGGTCAGGCGGCCTTGGCGGGGAACTGGCGGGCGATGGCGCCGGCCAGCGCATCTGCGATGGCGTCCATGTGCGCCTGCATCGTTTCCCACGTGGCGGCTTCGGCCTTCATGTCGCCGGCCATGATCTGTGAGATCTGCGCGGCATGGTGTCCGCCGTGCGCCATCAGCAGGCCCAGCACCGCGTTTTCGGGCAGGTAGGGATTGGCGCCGGCCAGGAACCTGGCTATCTCGCCGGCATTGGCGGTCAGCTCGCTCATGGCTTTTTGCCGGGCGGCGGCGTCATGGGCGTCGGTCAAGGCCTTGACCGCACCCCAGTGCCCGGCCAGCAATTGCAACATGCGCTGGCCGGCGGCGGGGCCGTAGAAACCGGCGACCGCGTCGGCGATCTGCCTGGCGTTGGCGACCACGCCATCGGCGGCGCGTTTCGCATCGGCATCGCGATGCGCATGCACCGCCATCGCATAGGCACGGGTCTGCACCACATGGCCGTGCCACAGCTGGCGCAGGGCGGCCTGCAACTTGGGCGCTGGAACGGTGGCCTTCGCTTCGGTCGCGGCATGGTCGTGCGGCATCGTGGCGGCATTCGCGGGGGAGGGCATCGCGGCGAAGGCGAGCAGGGCGGCCGGGGCGAGCAACAGGGAAAGGGCGGCGGGGCGGGTCATGACGTTCTCCGGAGAAGTCGCGGGGATGGCGACCTGACGCATGTTCCGGCCCAGGCACGGAGAGACAATGGATGTATGTGTAAAGCCTGTCGTTGCTGGACGCAAGCGGCAGGGCCTGGCAATGGCTGCGCGGATGCCGGCAAGTTGGGACGGCCCGGGGGCCGGCTTCGGTACCGTCGGCCATGACTTCCGGCGGTGGGCCGCGCGACCGGCAACGGCGACTATGGCGGTTTCAACCGAAACCGAGGCCTCCTGATGTCCCGTACGCTCGCAACCGCCATCGCGCTGGCCCTGGCAGGCATGACCACCGTCGCTTCGGCGCAGGCCCCCGCAGCACCCGCGATGGAGGTGACCACCCAGTTGCCGCGCACGGTGCGCCCGACCAACTACGACATCGAGATCGTGCCGCATGCCGAAAAAATGGCGTTCGACGGCAAGGTGCGCATCAACGTCGACGTGCTCGCGCCGACCAATGCGATCACCCTCAATGCGGTGGACATGACCTTCGCCAACGTCCGCCTCGGCCGCGCCAACGGCAAGGACCTCATGCCGAAGACCGGCATCGACGCCGCCGCGCAGACGGTGACCTTCACCTTCGACCAGCCGTTGCCGATCGGCAGCTACCTGCTGTCGATGGATTACACCGGCAAGATCGGCACCCAGGCCAATGGCCTCTTCGCCCTGGACTACGCCACGCCGGAAGGCAAGAAGCGCGCGCTGTACACGCAGTTCGAGAATTCGGACGCGCGCAAGTTCGTGCCGTCGTGGGACGAGCCGAACTACAAGGCCACCTTCAACCTGATCGCCACCGTGCCGGCGGCGCAGATGGCGGTCAGCAACATGCCGGTGGCGCAGAGCGATGACCTGCCCGGCGGCCTGCGCAAGGTGCGTTTCCAGACCTCGCCGAAGATGTCGACCTACCTGTTGTTCTTCGGCCTGGGCGAATTCGAGCGCGCCACGCTGAAGGCCGACGGCGGCACCGAAGTCGGCGTGATCACGCCCAAGGGCAAGGTCGACCAAGCCAAGCTCGGGCTGGAAGCCGGCCGCGACGTGCTGAAGGAATACAACGACTACTTCGGCGTGCCGTATCCGCTGCCGAAGCTGGACAACATCGCCGCGCCGGGCCGCAGCCAGTTCTTCAGCGCGATGGAGAACTGGGGCGCGATCTTCACCTTCGAGAACACCCTGCTGCTCGACCCCAGCATCGCCACCGTGACCGACCAGCAACGCATCTTCGGCGTGGCTGCGCATGAAATCGCCCACCAGTGGTTCGGCGACCTGGTCACCATGCAGTGGTGGGACGACCTGTGGCTGAACGAGGGCTTCGCCTCGTGGATGGCCGACCGCACCACCGACAAGCTGCACCCGGAATGGGATCCGGACCGGGTCGGCGCGGCCTACACCAGCCGCGGCGCCATGGGCCGCGACGCGATCGCCACCACCCACCCGGTCGTGCAGCACGTGGCCACCGTGGAGCAGGCCAGCCAGGCGTTCGACGGGATCACCTACGGCAAGGGCTCGGCGGTGATCAACATGCTGGAGAACTACATCGGCGCCGACGCGTGGCGCGACGGCGTGCGCAGCTACATGAAGAAGCACGCCTATTCCAACACCGCCACCGACGACCTGTGGGCGGAAATGGAAAAGGTGTCCCCGGGCAAGCAGTTCATGCAGGTCGCGCACGACTTCACCCTGCAGCCCGGCATTCCGCTGATCAAGGTGGACACGCGCTGCGAAGGCGACAAGACCGTGGTGTCGCTGCAGCAGGGCGAATTCACCGTGGATCGCCCGGACAAGCAGCCGTTGCGCTGGCGCGTGCCGGTCGCGGTGCAACCGGTGGGCGGCGAAAAGGTCAGCGTGCTGGTCGACGGCCAGGCCAGCGTCGAGCTGCCGGGCTGCGGCGCGCCGGTGCTGGTCAACGCAGGGCAGAAGGGCTATTTCCGCGCGCAGTACGCGCCGGCGCAATTCAAGGCCCTGGCCGACAATTTCGGCAAACTGGCCACGGTCGACCAGCTCGGCGTGATGATGGACGTCGGTGCGCTGTCGGCCGTGGGCCTGCAGCCGGTGGCCGATGCGCTGGACCTGACCACGCAGGTGCCGCTGGATGCCTCGCCGGACGTGTGGCAGAACGTGGCCAACACGCTGGGCGGCATCGTCGGCATCTACGGCGACGACGAAAAAGCCGCCGCGCCGGCCAAGCGTTACGCCATTTCCCGCCTGTCGCCGGTGTTCCAGAAGCTGGGTTGGGAAAACAAGCCCGACGATTCGTCCACCACCAAGCAGCTGCGCACGCGCCTGATCGGCCAGCTCAGCGGCCTGGGCGACGAAGCGGTGCTGGCCGAAGCGCGTCGCCGCTTCGACGCCAGCGCGACCGATCCGAAGGCACTGCCGGCCGACCTGCGCCGCACCGTGCTGGGCATCGTGGCCTACAACGCCGACGCGGCCACCTGGGACAAGCTGCACGCGATGGCGAAGGCGGAAACCTCGTCGCTGATCCGCGACCAGTACTACGGTCTGCTGGCTTCCACCAAGGACAAGGCACTGGCGCAGAAGGCGCTGGACATGGCCCTGACCGAGGAGCCCGGCGCGACCAACAGCGCCGGCATGATCAGCCGCGTCGCCGGCGAGCATCCGGACCTGGCCTTCGACTTCGCCGTGGCCCATCGCGAGCAGGTCAACAAGCTGGTGGACACGACTTCGCTGTCCCGCTACTACCCCGGTCTCGGCGGCGGTTCGGACAAGCAGGAGATGGCGCAGAAGCTGAAGGACTTCGCCGACAAGTACATCGCTCCGACCTCGCGTCGCGACACCGAGACCGCGATCGCCGGCATCCAGACCCGGATCAAGCTCAACGCCGCGCGCCGGCCGCAGATCGACGCATGGCTGAAGAAGCACGCGAAATAAGCGGCATCGCTTCCGGTAAAAGGCCCCGCGAAAGCGGGGCTTTTTTCGTTCGGCTGCGACGGTTTTCACGCCGCACGCATCCGTTGTCGTGATTGAATCGAAAACGGAGGGTTCCGATGGCGGTCCTGTCGAAAGCGCTGGTCTGTTTCCTGTTGTCCTTCCCGTGCGCGGTCGCGTCGTGGGCGAACGACTCCACGCGACGCCATGTGGAGGGCATTGCCGCGGCGATCGAGCGGAACTATTTCGATGTCGGCAAAGGGCGCGAGATCGCCGCCGGCCTTCGCGTCGCGGCCGGCCGCGGCGAATTCGATGCCCAGACCGACCCCAAGGCGTTGGCCGCAACCCTGACGCAGCGGCTGCGGCCGCTCGATCGCCATTTCACGGTGCGTTGGGAAGGGGAAACAGCCGGGCCGATGCGTCGGGCGCCGGTCCATCGCACGCCGGAGGCGGGCGCCAGCGGCTTGTCGCGCGCCGAGATGCTGCCGGGCGGGATCGGTTACCTGGCCCTTCGCGAATTCGACGATTTCGATTTCGACGACCGCGATGCGCCGGCGCGCAAGGCCATGGATTCTGCATTGCAGCGCCTCTCCGGCACCCGCGCGATGATCATCGACCTGCGCGGGAACCACGGAGGCGCGCCGAGCATGGTCGGCTATCTGGCCAGCGCCTTCGTCGCGCCGGGGGCGGACGTCTACAACGTATTCCATACGCGCACGGAGCGCTTCAGCGAAGCGCCTGCGTCGCCGTACCCCCAGCCGCGTCCCGATGTTCCGCTGTACGTGCTGGTCGACAACGGAACCGCGTCGGCGGCCGAGGCGTTTGCCTACACCTTGAAGCACGCCGGGCGTGCAACGCTCGTCGGCGAGAAGACCGCGGGCGCGGCCAATCCGGGGGAGCGCTTCGACGCGGGCGACGGGTTCAGCGTGTTCGTCGCGACCGGTTCGCCGGTCAATCCGGTTACGGATGGAAATTGGGAAGGCAAAGGCGTCGAGATCGACGTCGAGACGACGTCGTCCGCCGCGCTCGACGTGGCGCTGCAACGGCTGCGCAAGACCCTCGCGCGCTGAAGGCGACGCACGGGAAACGTATCGCGAAGATTGAGGCATGCGCATGCGCCCAAAAAAGCCCCGCGTTGCGGGGCTTTTCAGTACATGCCGGGGCGGATCAGATCGCCATCGGTTCGCTGAAGGCTTCCGGTTCGTGGTCCTTGAACTCGCCGATCGGGATGCAGGCGCAGAACACGTTCTTGTCGCCGTACACATTGTCGACGCGGGCGACCGGCGGCCAGTACTTCTGCTGCCTCAACGATTCCAGCGGAAACACCGCCAGTTCGCGACTGTAGCCGTGCGCCCATTCGCCGGCCGCGGCCTGCGTTGCGGTGTGCGGGGCGTGTTTCAGCGGGTTGTCCTCGCGGTCGAGGCGGCCGTCTTCCACCGCGCGGATCTCGTCGCGGATCTGGATCATCGCGTCGATGAAGCGGTCCAGCTCGTACTGGCTCTCGCTCTCGGTCGGCTCGACCATCAGCGTGCCGGCCACCGGGAAGCTCAGCGTGGGCGCATGGAAGCCGAAGTCGATCAGGCGCTTGGCCACGTCCTCGGCGCCGATGCCGGTGGCATCCTTCAGCGGGCGCAGGTCGAGGATGCACTCGTGCGCCACCAGGCCGTTGCGGCCGGTGTACAGCGTCTTGTAGTGCGGCGCGAGGCGCCTGGCGACGTAGTTGGCGTTGAGCAGGGCCACCTGGGTGGCGCGGCGCAGGCCCTCGGCGCCCATCATGGCGATGTACATCCAGCTGATCGGCAGGATGCTGGCCGAGCCGAAGCTGGCGGCCGAGACCATGCCCACATCGCCTTCGCCGCCGAAGGTCTTGGGCAGGAACGGCGCCAGATGTGACTTCACCGCGCACGGGCCGACGCCCGGGCCGCCGCCACCGTGCGGGATGCAGAAGGTCTTGTGCAGGTTGAGGTGGCTGACGTCCGAGCCCCACTTGCCGGGCTTGGCCACGCCGACCAGCGCGTTCATGTTGGCGCCGTCGGTGTACACCTGGCCGCCGTGCTGGTGGACGATGTCGCAGATGGCGACCACGTCTTCCTCGAACACGCCGTGGGTGGACGGGTAGGTGAGCATGATCGCGGCGAGGTTGGCCGAATGCTTCTCGGCCTGCGCGCGAATGTCCGCCAGGTCCACGTTGCCGTTGGCGTCGCACTGGGTCACCACCACCTTCATGCCGCACATCTGCGCGGAAGCCGGGTTGGTGCCGTGGGCGGATTCGGGGATCAGGCAGATGTCGCGGTGGCCCTCGCCGCGCGAGCGGTGGTAGGCGCGGATCGCCAGCAGGCCGGCGTATTCGCCCTGCGCGCCGGAGTTCGGCTGCAGGCTCACCGCGTCGTAGCCGGTGATCTCCACCAGCTGCGCTTCCAGTTCGGCGATCAGTTCCTCGTAACCCTTGGTCTGTTCGGCCGGCGCGAACGGATGGATGTTGGCGAACTCCGGCCAGGTCACCGGGATCATCTCGGCGGTGGCGTTGAGCTTCATGGTGCACGAGCCCAGCGGGATCATCGTGCGGTCCATCGCCAGATCCTTGTCGGCCAGCGAGCGCAGGTAGCGCAGCAGTTCGTGCTCGCTGTGGTGGGTGTTGAACACCGGGTGGGTGAGGAAAGGCGAGGTGCGACGCAGCTCCTGCGGGATCAGCGACGGCGCGCCGGCGTCCAGCGCGTCGATGCTGGGCAGCTTCGCGTCGTCGCCGCCGAAGATGCGCCACAGCAGTTCGATGTCGGCGCGGGTGGTGGTCTCGTCCAGCGAGATGCACAGGTACTCGCCCCACGCCTTGCGCAGGTTGGCACCCATGGCCACCGCGCGCGCCGCGAGGGCGTCGGTGCGCTCGCCGGTCTTCAGGCTGATGGTGTCGAACGCGGTGTCGTGGTGGGTGGCGGCGAAGCCGAGCTGCTGCAGGCCGGCCTTGAGGATGGCGGTGAGGCGCGCCACGCGCGAGGCGATGCGGGTGAGGCCTTCCGGGCCGTGGTAGACGGCGTACATCGAGGCCATCACGGCGAGCAGCACCTGCGCGGTGCAGATGTTGCTGGTGGCCTTCTCGCGCCGGATGTGCTGCTCGCGCGTCTGCAGGGTGAGGCGGTAGGCCTTGTTGCCTTCGGCGTCGATGGACACGCCGATCAGGCGGCCCGGCATCGAGCGCTTGTAGGCGTCGCGGCAGGCCATGAACGCGGCGTGCGGGCCGCCGAAACCGAACGGCACGCCAAAGCGCTGGGTGTTGCCGACCACGATGTCGGCGCCCATTTCGCCTGGTGGCTTCAACAGCGTGAGCGCCAGCAGATCAGTGGCGACGACGAACAGCGCGTTGTGGCTGTGAATGATTTCGGCGTCCTTGTC
>DASRYD010000143.1:0-2398 GCA_035653955.1 Pseudoxanthomonas sp. | reverse complement strand
CGCGGCGCTGGCCGCACCGGCGCTGTTCGGCGGCTGTGCTCCTGCCGCGGTACGCAGCCATGCCGCGCGCCGGCCGAACATCGTGTTCATCATGACCGACGACCACGCGCGTTCGGCGATGAGTCTGTACGGCAACCGGGTCCTGCGGACGCCGAACCTCGACCGCATCGGCAACGAGGGCCTGCGCTTCGACCAGGCCTTCGTCACCAATTCGCTGTGCCTGCCCAGCCGGGCGACCTTCCTGACCGGACAGTACTCGCACGTCCATGGCATGCGCACCAACGGCGAAGATTCCGGCTTCACCGCCGAACCACCGCTGCACAACGCACAGACCTGGCCGATCCTGCTGGGCGCGCGGGGCTATCACACCGGCATGGTCGGCAAGTGGCACATCAATACCCCGCCGCAAGGCTACGACTACACCGCAATGATCAGGGGCCAGGGCACCTACTTCGATCCGCCGATGTGGATCGACGGTCAGTGGCGCCCGCAGCAGGGCCATACCGACGACGTGATCGGCGATCACGCCCTGCACTTCCTGCGCAACGCGCCGCGCGACAAGCCCTTCGCCCTGCTTTACCAGTTCAAGGCCCCGCATCGCGACTGGAACCCGGCGCCGCGTTTCCGCAAGCGTTTCGAGGACGTGGAGATTCCGCTGCCGGCCAGCTTCGACGAACCGCTGGAAGCGCGTTCGCAAGCGGTGCGCGGCACGATGATGCGCATCGCCGAAATGCCCGACTTCCGCCGCGGCGCCAAGCCCGACGGTCCGCGGGGCGAAGCGCTGGCGCGGGCGAACTTCCAGCAATTCATGCGCAATTACTATCGCGTGCTGCTGGGCGTGGACGAGAACGTCGGGCGCGTGCTCGATTATTTGCAGCAGGCCGGCTTGGCCGAAGATACGCTGGTGGTCTACACCACCGACAACGGCTTCTTCCTCGGTGAGCACGGCTTGTTCGATAAGCGGCTGATGTACGAACCGTCGATCCGCATCCCGCTGTTGCTGCGCTGGCCCGGCGGCATTGCGGCGGGGCGCGTGGATGATGCGCATTTCGCGCTCAACATCGACCTGGCCCCGACCCTGCTGGAACTGGGCGGCGCGCCGGTGCCCGCAGCGATGCAGGGCGACAGCTGGAAACCGTTGATCGAGGAACGCGCCATGCGCTGGCGCGAGGATTTCCTCTACGAATATTACGAATACCCGGGCGTGCATTGCGTGCGCCCGCACCGGGGCGTGCGCAATGCACGCTGGAAGCTGATCGAGTTCTGGCGCGAACCTCGCGAATACGAGATGTACGACCTCGCCAACGACCCGGACGAGCGCCGCAACCTGGCGGGCGACCCCGCGCATGCGGCGATGTTCGCACGACTGCGCCAGCGCCTGGCCGAGTTGCGCAGGCAATACGACGACCACGATCCGGACGACTACCTGCCCGAACAGCAGGTGCCGCAGGAATGCCATTACGGGGGCTGAGCGTAGGGCGGCTCTCGACCCGCCTTCCGCATCCGAGCAGTCGGGATGGCGGGTCAAGGCCCGCCCTTCCTCAGGCGATACCCAATACGTCGTCGAGCAACGCCGCCGCGGTGACTTCCGCGCCCGCACCGGGGCCTTGTATCACCAGTGGATTCGTATCGTAGCGGTCGCTGAAGATCGCGACCTTGTTGTCGGTACCGCTGCCGCCGCACAACGGGTGGTCGGCCGGCAACGCGGCGAGGCCGACGCTGGCGTTGCCTTCGCCGTCGAAGCGGCCGAGGAAACGCAATCTCCCGCCATTGCGATATGCCTCGCGGAAACGCTCGCCCAGCGGCGCGTCGAGTTGATCGAGTCGCGCATCGACTTCCCCGACCGGCAACCCCGCCAACCCTGCCGGCACCAGCGAATCGACGCGGATATCCGCCGCCTGCAACGGCAAGCCGGCCGCGCGCGCCAGGATCAGCAGCTTGCGGCGCACGTCTTCACCGGACAGGTCGATGCGCGGGTCCGGCTCGGTGTAGCCGGCTTCTTTCGCCTTGCGCACGAAACCGGAGAACGGACGCATGCCATCGTAGTGGTTGAACAACCACGCCAGCGAACCCGACAGCACGCCTTCGACGCGGCGGATGCGGTCGCCACCGCGTGCCAGTTCGCGGATCGAACGGATAAGCGGCAGCCCCGCTCCGACCGTCGCGCTGTCGCCGTAACGCGCGCCACCCTCGCCTGCCGCACGGATGGCCTGCGCGCGCGACCAGTCGGCGCCGTTGCCCAGCTTGTTGGCGGTGACCACGTGGATGCCGCGCGCCAACCATTGCGCGTGCTTGTCCGCGACGGTTTCGCTGGCAGTGGCGTCGACGACGATGTCGCCGGAAAGCAATCCGCCGAATTCCGGGCTCGATGCCGCGGACTCGGCGCCACGCGCCGCAT
>DASRYD010000142.1:0-4721 GCA_035653955.1 Pseudoxanthomonas sp. | reverse complement strand
GCCGACCCGGAGGCGATGCATAGCGCTCGCACGGGCCACGGCGCCAACGCCGGCAGCCATAGGCAGGCCACCACCCCGGCCAGAAACGCGGCCGACGCTGCAATGCCGAACCACGGCACGCGGGTGGACATGTCGTGGCGCATGCGAAACATCGTTCGGCCTCCTTGCCTGACGACGCCATGATCCGCGCCCGGTTCCGTCGCGCAACCGGCCCATGCCGCCTCGATCCGTAGGAAAAATCCGACCCGGTCGCATCGGTGTGCCGGAACCGTGCGTCAGGCAAGGTCTTCGCACGATCCGTTTGCTATAAAGGCCGCCTTACCCGGGGAGCACCACCATGAGCCGTCGAACCTACGCCCTGCCCTTGCTGGCCCTGCTGGGCCTGTCTTTCGCCGCCGGCGCCGACACCCTGCTGATCGACCGGACCAAGCAACTGCCCGCCGGTTCCGTGCCGGTGCGCGGGCAGACCACGGCGCAGGTCGAATCCCGCTTCGGCGCCCCGCAGCAGAAGCTGGAACCACGCGGTGGCCAGAAGCGCCAGTGGCCGACGATCAATCGCTGGGTCTATCCGAGCTTCACCGTGTACTTCGAGAAGAACAAGGTGATCGATGTGGTGGCCAACCAGGCCAACGCGGACGAAGTCGGGCCGAAGCCGCCGATTCGGTAATCGATCCGCCATCTGTCGTGCAGTCTTCTTTCCGCCGGAAAGCAGCGGCATCAGCGGTCGCGGTATTTTCTGCCGGCTGGCTTGTACCGTTATGGTTCGCCGCAGGCGCCTATTCGTCCTTCTGGCAGCATGAGGTCTGGCCCGCGCTCCTGGGCCAGCATCCGCTGACCTCATTCCCGAACCTGCCGTTTTCGGTGTTGTTGTTTCGGGTGGCAGTCGTGTGGCTTGGATTCGTCATCCTATTCTGGTCGTGCATCGGTTACTCCGTGCTCCTGCGCCAGCAGAAGGAGTAACTCTTTAGCTCGCCATGGAAAGGCGTCACGAGTGGATGGACACGCATGAATCCGCTGCTTGTCTTAGACTTTGCCGCCCCCTTCAGACGTTTTAAGCGACGCCCATGACCTCCACCTACCGCTTCCCCGCGGAATGGGAACCCCAATCCGCCATCCTGATCGCGTGGCCGAACGCCGACACCGACTGGGCCGAGCGGCTGGGCGAAGTCGAGGAAACCTACGTCGCCCTGGTCGCCGCGATCACCCGCTACCAGCGCGCGGTCGTGTGCGTCGCCGACGACGACCTGCAGACCTATGCCGAAGCGCGGCTGCGCTCGGCCCGGGTCGACATGGACCGGGTCCGCTTCATCTCGAACGTCGAATACGACGACACCTGGCTGCGCGATTCCGGCCCGATCAGCCTGCGCCACGACGGTCGCTTCAAGCTGCTCGACTTCCGCTTCACCGGCTGGGGCGGCAAGTTCGAAGCCAGCCGCGACGACCGTCTGGTCGGCGAATTGTCCAGCATGCAGTTGTTTCATAACTATTTCGTGCAAAGCATTGATTTTGCTTTGGAAGGTGGCGCCATCGAAACCGACGGCGCGGGCAGCCTGCTGACCACCTGGCATTGCCTGCACGAGCGCCACCCCGACGCCAGCCGAGAGGAACTGACCGAGAAACTGGCCGGCTGGCTGCAGCAGGACCGCGTGCTGTGGCTCGACCACGGCTATCTGGAAGGCGACGACACCGACGCCCACATCGACACCCTCGCCCGCTTCGCCCCGGACAATGCCATCGTGTTCCAGGCCTGCGACGACCCGGCCGATTCGCACCACGCCGAACTGCAGGCGATGGCCGACGACATCGCCGCGCTGCGCACCGCCGACGGCCAGCCGTACCGGTTGTTCCCGCTGCCATGGGCGAAACCCATCCTCGATGGAGACCGCCGCCTGGCCGCTTCCTACGCCAACTTCCTGATCGTCAACGGCGCGGTGCTGATGCCCGCCTACGGCATCACGCCTGATGAAAGACGGGCCGACGACCGGGCCGCCGCCGTGCTGGGCGAAGCCTTCCCCGGCCGCGAAATCGTGCAGATCCCCTGCCGCCCGCTGATCTGGCAGAACGGCAGCCTGCATTGCATCACCATGCAGTTGCCGGAAGGTCTCATCTAGGGAACGCCGCCATGCCGCGTTACGTCGCCTTGCTGCGGGGCGTCAGCCCGATGAACGCGAAGATGCCGGAGCTGAAGCGCTGCTTCGAGGACGCCGGCTTCGGCAACGTCAGGACCCTGCTGTCCAGCGGCAACGTCGCCTTCGACTCGCCGAAGCGTTCCGAACTGGCGCTGGCCCGCAAGCTGGAAACCGCGATGGCGCAATCGCTGGATCGCAGCTTCTGGACCGTGGTGCGGCCGGCCAGCCACCTGCAGGCGCTGATCGAGGCCGATCCCTTCGCCTCGCTGCGCCTGCCCGCGAATGCGAAGAAGGTGGTGACCTTCCTGCGCGAGCCGCCGACGGCGCGACTCGCCCTGCCGCTGGAAAAGAACGGCGCGCGCATCCTCGCCATGCACGGGCTGGAAATCCTCACCGCGTACACGCCGCAACCCGGCAATCCGGCGTTCATGGCCCTGCTCGAGCGGACCTTCGGCGGCGAGATCACCACCCGCACCTGGGACACGGTCAGGAAATGCGCGGTCGCCTGAGCCGGGCAGCGAATACAATGCGCGGATGAAGACCAAGACCCTGCCCGTCGCCCTCGTTCAAGAAAAGAACCATGGCGATGCCGAGGCCAACCTGGCCGTGATCGAAACCCGCGTGGCCGAGGCCGCGAAGCGCGGCGCCAGGCTGGTGTTGTTGCAGGAACTGCACAACGGCGCCTACTTCTGCCAACACGAGTCGGTGGACGAATTCGACCTGGCCGAGCCGATCCCCGGCCCCAGCACCGAGCGCCTCGGCAAGCTGGCCAAACGGCACGGCGTGGTGCTGGTCAGTTCGCTGTTCGAGCGCCGCGCCGCCGGGCTGTACCACAACACCGCGGTGGTGTTCGACGCCGACGGCTCCACCGCCGGCAAGTACCGCAAGATGCACATCCCGGACGACCCGGGCTTCTACGAGAAGTTCTACTTCACCCCGGGCGACCTCGGTTTCAAGCCGATCGACACCTCGGTCGGCCGCCTCGGCGTGCTGGTGTGCTGGGACCAGTGGTACCCGGAGGCGGCGCGTCTGATGGCGCTGGCCGGCGCGGAAATGCTGCTGTACCCGACCGCGATCGGCTGGGATCCGTCGGACGAACAACCCGAGAAGAACCGCCAGCGCGACGCATGGGTGCTAAGCCATCGCGGCCATGCCGTCGCCAACGGCCTGCCGGTGCTGTCGTGCAACCGCGTCGGCCACGAGGCCTCGCCGCTCGACGCGGCCGGCATCGACTTCTGGGGCAACAGCCATGTGCTGGGGCCGCAGGGCGAGTTCGTCGCCGAGGCCGGTGGCGAGCCGACCATCCTGATGGCCGAAGTGGACATGCAGCGCAGCGAACACGTGCGCCGGATCTGGCCGTTCCTGCGCGACCGCCGCATCGACGCCTACGATGGCCTGCTCAAGCGCTACATCGATTGAAGAAAGCGGATGCGGGAGCGATATCAGTCGCGAACCCGAAGCCGAAGACTTTCATGCGGCGATGGCGGCAGGGAGCCGGACCAGCATCGCGCCTCCGGACCGGTTCCCGCATTATCGCTGCGTCCTGCATCGAAATCGAAATCGCGACTGACATCGCTCCCACGTCCGGATTTTCCGCCAGATGAACGTATCCATCCGCACGGCCGTCGAAGCCGACATTCCCGCCATCGCCGCGATCTACGCGGCCGAGGTGCGCGACTTCGTCAACACTTACGAATACGACGTGCCCGACGCGGCGGAAATGCTGCGGCGGATGAGTGCCGTGCTGGCCGGTGGCTATCCATACCTGGCGGCCGAACTGGACGGCGAAGTCGTCGGCTACGCCTACGCGAGCAGCTTCCGCACCCGCGCCGCCTACCACTGGGTGGTGGAAAACTCGGTGTACGTCGCCGCAGGCATGCAGGGCCGCGGCATCGGCGCTGCCTTGCTGGAGTGCCTGATCGCCGAATGCGAGGCGCGTGATTTCCGCCAGATGATCGCGGTGATCGGCGAGCCGACCAACAACGCGTCGATCAAACTGCACGAGCGCTTTGGCTTCCGCCACATCGGCATCTTCCCCGGCATCGCCTGGAAACAGCAGCGCTGGCTGGACACGGTGTTCATGCAGCGGGCGCTCGGCGACGGGACCGATTCGAGGCCCGAAGCCGGCTGAATCCCGCCGGCTTGCAAAATACGAACGGTCGTGCTTTTATGCAGGCATGTCCACGGCTGCCGCCAGCGTTCCCACGACCCGTCGCGCCGCGTCGAAAGGCGCGGCGACGCGCGATGCCATCCTCGCGCGGGCCTATCTGCTGGCCTGCGTGCAGGGCCTGGATGGCCTGACCATCGGCGGGCTGGCCGAACAGGTCGGCATGTCGAAGAGCGGCGTGTTCGCCCACTTCGGTTCGCGCGAAGATCTGCAACTGGCCACGCTGGATACCGCCGGCGAACGTTTCATCCAGCACGTGCTGGTGCCGGCATTGAAGGCGCCGCGCGGCCTGCAGCGCTTGCGCGCGATCATCGCCAACTGGTTCGACTGGGTGCGCCACAGCGACGACGGCGGCTGCCTGTTCCTGGCCGCGGCCAGCGAATTCGACGACCGCCCCGGTCCGGTGCGCGACCGCCTGATGCGCC
>DASRYD010000141.1:0-16622 GCA_035653955.1 Pseudoxanthomonas sp. | reverse complement strand
ACGCTGGCCGCGCTCAACCTGGGCAACGGCGCGCAGGTGTGGAGCCAGACCGTGGCCGACGCCAGCGGCCGCAGCGAACTGGACCGCATGGCCGACGTCGATGGCCCGGCCGTGCTCGACGGCACCACGCTGTACGCAAGCAGTTTCAAGAAGGAAACCATCGCCATCGAAGGTCCGACCGGCCGCGTGCTGTGGACCCACGAGAACGGCGGCGCCGGCGGCGTGGGCGTGGGCGCGTCCTCGGTGGTGGTGTCAGACCCGGCCGGCACGGTCTGGGCGATGGACAAGAACACCGGTGGCGCGATGTGGTCGCAGCCCGTGCTGGCGCGCCGCTCGCTGACCGCGCCGACGGTGCAGGGCGACTACGCCGTGGTCGGCGACTACGACGGCTACGTGCACTGGCTGAAGCTGGACAATGGCGAGCTAGCCGCGCGCGAGCGCGTCGGCGGCAAGTCGATCCGTGCCAAGCCGGTGGTCGCAGACGGCATCCTGATCGTCCAGAACGTCGATGGCGAGCTGACCGCGTTCAAGCTGCAATAGGGCCGGAAGCGGCAGGACGCATCGACTCGACCGGGGCGGAAACGCCCCGGTTTGTTTTGCGCGCATCGCCTGTCCGCCCAATCCCTGTTAACTTCGCCGGCGAGTCCGGCTTCATTCCTCTCCATTCCCGCGGGTTCCTCCATCCATGCTGCCCCTCGTCGCCCTCGTCGGCCGTCCCAACGTCGGCAAATCGACGCTGTTCAACGCGCTGACCCGCAGCCGCGACGCGCTGGTCCACGACCAGCCGGGCGTGACCCGCGACCGCAACTACGGCGTGTGCCGGTTGCGCGAGGATCGGCACTTCATGCTGGTCGACACCGGCGGCATTGCCGGCGACAACGTGCATCTGGAAAGCGAAGGTCTGGCCGGCGCTACCGCGCGCCAGGCGCGCGCCGCGGCCGAGGAGGCCGATCTGGTGCTGTTCGTGGTCGACGGGCGCGAAGGCGCTTCGGCGCTGGACGACGACATCCTCCGCTGGCTGCGCAAGACCGCACGGCCCACCGTGCTGGTGATCAACAAGATCGACGGCGTCGACGAAGCCGCCGCACGCGCCGATTTCGCCCGCTACGGCTTCAGCGACGTGCTGGCCATTTCCTCGGCCCACCGCCAGGGCATCGACGACCTGGTCGACGAGGCGCTGGAACGCCTGCCCGAAGAAGGCAGCATCGAAGGCCTCGACGACGACCCGGCGCGCGTGCGCATCGCCTTCGTCGGACGTCCCAACGTCGGCAAGTCGACCCTGGTCAATCGCCTGCTCGGCGAAGAACGCATGATCGCCTCCGAGGTGCCGGGCACCACCCGCGACTCCATCGCCGTGGACATGGAACGCGATGGCCGCCAGTACCGCTTGGTCGACACCGCCGGCCTGCGCCGCAAGTCGCGCGTCGACGAGGCGGTGGAGAAGTTCTCCATCGTCAAGACGCTGCAGGCGATCGAGCAATGCCAGGTCGCGGTGCTGATGCTGGACGCCAGCGAAGGCATCACCGACCAGGACGCCACCGTGCTCGGCGCGGTGCTCGATGCGGGCCGCGCCCTGGTCGTGGCGGTCAACAAGTGGGATGGCCTGACCGCCTACCAGCGCGAACAGGCCGAGGCGCTGCTGTCGCGCAAGCTCGGCTTCGTCGAGTGGGCCGAAGCGGTGCGCATCTCGGCCAAGCACGGCTCCGGCCTACGCGAACTGTTCCGCGCCATCCATCGCGCCCATGCTTCGGCGACGCGCGAATTCGGCACCAGCGAACTGAACAGCGCGCTGGAAGTGGCCTACGAAACCAACCCGCCGCCGAGCATCCGCGGCCATGTGTCCAAGCTGCGCTTCGTGCATCCCGGCGGAACCAATCCGCCGACCTTCATCGTCCACGGCACCCGCCTGAAGGTGCTGCCGGATTCGTACACGCGCTATCTGGAGAATTTCTTCCGCAAGCGCTTCAAGCTGGTCGGTACGCCAGTGCGTTTCGTGTTCAAGGAAGGCGCCAACCCGTACGAAGGCAAGAAGAACGTGCTGACCGAGCGCCAGGTGGCGAAGAAGCGTCGCTTGATCCGCCACATCAAGCGCAACAAGTAGTTGAGCCGCTCGTGCGACCCCGCAAGGGGAAACGCGCGATAATCCGAGCATGAGCATTCGCGAGATCGTTCCTGCGGAAGTCGCCGGCCTGTTGGCCGCGGGCGCGCTGTTCATCGACGTGCGCGAAGAGCACGAGCGCGCCAGCGGCATGGCCGAAGGTGCGCGTGGCGTGGCCAAGGCAGCGCTGGAGGCCGACCCGGCCACGCATGCCACCGACCAGCGCGCCACCGTGGTCCTGATCTGCCAGCGTGGCGCGCGTTCGATGCAGGCCGCGCAGGCGCTTCAGGCGGCAGGCTATACCGATGTCGTTTCGGTCGTCGGCGGCACCACCCGCTGGATCGAGGAACGCCTGCCGCTGGTAAGGCCGCAGCTCGATGCCGACCAGCGCGATTTCCACGAACGCTATTCACGCCACCTGCTGTTGCCGGAAGTCGGCGTCGAGGGCCAGCGCCGGCTACAGGTTTCCCGAGTGCTGGTGATCGGCGCCGGCGGACTGGGATCTCCGGCCGCCTATTACCTCGCCGCGGCCGGCGTCGGCGCCTTGCGCATCGCCGACGACGACGTGGTGGATCGCAGCAACCTGCAGCGGCAGATCCTGCATACCGAAGCGCGCGTAGGCGCGCCGAAGGTCGCTTCCGCCGAACAGGCGTTGGCCGCGCTGAATCCGCGCACCAGGATCGAGGCCGTCGCCGAGCGGGTGACTTCCGCCAACGTCGAGCGGCTGCTCGAGGGCGTCGACGTGGTCGTCGACGGCGCCGACAATTTCCCCGCTCGTTACCTGCTCAACGATGCCTGCGTGAAGCTGGGCAAGCCGCTGGTGTACGGCGCGGTGCAGCGCTTCGAAGGACAGGTCAGCGTGTTCGACGCCGGCCGCCATCGCGGCGCGGCGCCATGCTATCGCTGCCTTTTCCCCGAACCGCCGCCGGCGGAATTCGCGCCGAATTGCGCAGAAGCCGGAGTGCTTGGGGTGCTGCCCGGAGTGATCGGCCTGCTGCAGGCGACCGAGGCGATCAAGCTGCTGCTGTGCATCGGCGAGCCGTTGAGCGGGCGATTGCTGAACTTCGATGCGCTGTCGATGCGTTTCCGCGAGGTGCGCCTGAAGGCCGATCCGGATTGCGCGGTGTGCGCGCCGGGCAAGCCGTTCCCCGGATACATCGATTACGCGGCGTTCTGCGCTGGCTGACCGCATCGAAGCGAAGGCTCCTGCGCGCCCTCACGCCGACTTCGGGAAAGATGGCTTAGGCTAGGCGCATCGCCGGTAGGGTGAGGACATCGGATGTTGCGTCTGCTGACGACCGTTCTGGCGGGCCTGCTGGCCCTGATCGCCATGCTGCCGGCACGAGCAGCCGACCCGTGTCCGCTGCTGCGAGCGCAGGTCGCCGCCCCCGATGTCGCGACCCGCGTCGCCGCCTACGCATGCAAGGAAAACCAGAACTGGTACAGCCCCTTCATCGATGCCGATGGTCGCGGCGCCGGGCCCAGCGTCTATGAAGCCGAGAACGCCCCCCTGGCCGACGGCACCGAGGCCTGGCGCAAGGTCGCCCTGTACTGGCTCGAAGGCGGTCTGGCGGGCGCGGCCGGCGCATGCGCCGATGCGCGCAGCCTGCAATATCCGTCGTCGGCGTGCCGTACGTTCGTCATCGATACGCCGTGGTCGGGCGCATTCGTGTCGTGGGTGATGCGCCGCGCCGGCGTGCCCGGTTTCCGCGTCAGCGCCGGGCATATCGACTACGTGCGCCGTGCCTATCGCGAACCCTCGCAAAGCCCGTACCTCGTTCAGGCCCCGCTGAGCGGCAAGCCCGCGCCCGGCGACTTGCTGTGTTCGGTCCGGTCGGCATGGCGGTCGTATGGCTACGACGATCTGGCCGCGATACTCAGCGCGCCCGACAACGATGGCCTGGCGATGCATTGCGACATCGTGGTCGGGGCCATGCGCGGTGGCTCGGCTTACCTGGTCGGGGGCAATGTGCAGCAGACGGTGATCCTGCGCCAGCTGAAACTCGATGCGAACGGTTACTTCAGCGGCTTGCCCCTGCGTCGCGCGTACGACCCGGAATGCAGCCCCGACCTACCGGCGTACTGCAATGCGAACCGGCAGAACTGGGCGGTGATGCTGAAGTTGAAGCCCGCCGCTGAACTGGCGCGGCTGGCCCCGCCGCCCGCACCGGTGCCATCGCAACCGCAAGCGCCGGAACGCTGTGCGACCACGGCCAGCGGCATCAGGATTTGTTCGACGAGCCCTCCGGCACCGCCCGCCGCTCCGGCAGACGCGACTCCCTGACGTCAGCGTGCGACGAATGGCGCCAGCAACTCTTCCAGCCAATCGATGAACACATGCAGCAGCCGCGACAATCGCCGCTGCGGCGGATACAGCACCGCGACGGGCAATGACGGTGGCTCGCAGCCGGGCACGACGATCTCGACCAGCTCGCCGCTCTGCAGCAATCCGGCCACGTCGTAGCGCGGCACCTGGATCAGGCCGATGCCGGCGAGACAGCAGGCGATGTAGGTCTCGGCGCTGGTGACTGACACCTTCCCCTGCATCGGCAGGATACGGCTGCGGCCCTCGTGCAGGTATTCCCAGTCCTCGGTCTTGCCGATGGCGACCCGGCCGAAATGCACCACCGGCAGTTGTGCGAGTGCGTCCAGCGTGCCGGGCATCCCGTGTGCGGCGATCAGGGCGGGGCTCGCGCAAGTCGTTTGCGGCAAGCGTCCCAAGGGCCGTTCCACCAGATCGAGTTCGCCCGCTGCGCCGACGCGCAGGACGCAGTCGATGCCTTCGTCCACGAGATTCGCGCGCCTGTCGGTGCTGCCCAGCTCGATGGACGCCTGCGGATAGCGCGTCAGGAAACCGGGCAACGCCGGGGCGATCAGCGTGCGTCCCATCCTGGCCGGTACCTCGACCCGGAGCTGGCCGCCGGGCGCGCGATCGCCGCGAAACAGGTTCTCGGTTTCGACCGCATCGGCCAACAGTCGGGCGGCGCGTTCGTAAAGCTGTTCGCCTTCGCTGCTGAGGCGTACGGAGCGGGTGGTGCGCTGGAACAGCGGCACGCCCAGATGCTGCTCCAGCTTCTGGACCGCGGCGGAGACGGACGAAGTCGCCATGCCCAGCGCGTCGGCGGCGCGGGTGAAGCTGCCGGTTTCGGCTACACGCTGGAATAGGGTCAGGGTCTGCAACAAGTCCATGGATGGATATTTCGATTATTCCGAAAGTAATGTCCGGAAAAGACCAGTTTATCCGAACCAGGCGGAGATACAGACTGCTGCAGTCCAATCCGTCGGAGTTCGATCATGAGCAATCCCCATACCCTGCAAGGCAAGGTCGCGGTCATCGCTGGGGGCGGCAAGAACCTGGGCGCGCTGGTGGCCCGCCAGTTTGTCGAGGCAGGCGCGCGCGGCATCGCCATTCACTACAACAGCGACGCCTCGAAGGCCGCTGCGGAAAAAAGCGCGGCCGATCTGCGCGGCAAGGGCGCCGATGTGACCCTGTTCCAGGGCGATTTGGCCGTGGTCGGGAACAACACCCGGCTGTTTGAGCAGGCCAAGGCGCATTTCGGCCAGGTCGACATCGCGATCAACACCGCCGGCGTGGTGATCAAGAAGCCGATCCTGGAGGTCAACGAGGCCGACTACGACCGCAGCTTCGACGCCAACGCCAAGGCTGCGTTCTTCTTCCTCCAGCAGGCGGGCCGCACCCTGGCCGACGGCGGCAAGATCGTCACCATCGTCAGTTCGCTGCTGGCCGCCTACACGCCGTTCTATGCGATCTACCCGGGCAGCAAGGCGGCCGTGGAGCATTTCACTCGTGCGGCGTCCAAGGAATTCGGTGCGCGCGGCATTTCGGTCAACGCCATAGGCCCTGGGCCGATGGATACGCCGTTCTTCTACGGACAGGAACAGCCGGAGGCGGTGGCCTACCACAAGTCCGCGGCCGCGCTGAGTCCCTTCAGCAAGACCGGCCTGACCGACATCGAGGACATCGCACCGATCATCAGGTTCCTGGTCACCGACGGCTGGTGGATCACCGGGCAGACCCTGTTCGCCAACGGCGGCTACACCACGCGCTGATGCGCAGGGCCGCCGCGGCGAAGTGGGCATCCCCGCCGCTTGCGGTTACGCTTGCGCGTATTCCAGCGGCGGCGGGGGAGAGGACATGCGCACCATCTTGTTGATCGCGATCGGTTCGGCGCTTGCGTGGCTGGCGATATGGCTGGGGGCGCCGGCACGGCGCCGGCTCGCGGCGATGCTGTTCGCCGTGGCGTGGCTGGCGGTGGTCGGCTGGAACCTGCGCACCGGCCTGTCGCATGGCTATTCGCTGGGAGAGGAATTGCCGATCCAGGCGCTGATCTACCTCCTGCCGGTGGCGATCGCCGCCACGCTGGCCTGGCGCGGCAAGCGATGAGCGCAGGCAAGCCTTCGCTACTGCGCGCGCGCGGCGGTCACGACAGCAGCCGCGTCGGCATGGTCGAACTGTTCTTCGACCTGGTGTTCGTGTTCGCGGTCACCCAGCTCTCGCATACCTTGCTGGCGCATCTCGACCTGGCCGGCGCGCTGCACGCAGGTTTCCTGCTGTTGGCGGTGTGGTGGGTGTGGATCTACACCTCGTGGGTCACCAACTGGCTGGATCCGGAAAGGATTCCGGTGCGCCTGATGCTGCTGGCGCTGATGCTGGGCGGACTGGTGCTGTCCGCGTCGATTCCCAAGGCGTTCGGCGAACACGCGCCGTGGTTCGCCTGCGCCTATGTGGCCATGCAACTGGGGCGTACGCTGTTCATGCTGTGGGCATCGCGCGAGGCACCCGTATTACGGCGCAATTTCCTGCGCATCCTGGTCTGGCTGATGGCATCGGCGCTGCTGTGGCTGGCTGGCGGGTTTTGCGAAGAAGGCCTGCGCTGGGCGTTCTGGCTGCCCGCGATGGCGCTCGAGATCGTTTCGCCCATGCTGTATTTCCGCGTGCCGGGGCTGGGGCGTTCGACCACCGCCGACTGGAATGTGGATGGCAGCCACCTGGCCGAGCGCTGCGCGCTGTTCGTGATCATCGCACTGGGCGAATCGCTGCTGGTGACCGGCGCGACTTTCTCCAGCCTGACCGAGCTCCATTGGAGCAACGGCATCGCCTTCCTTGCCGCGTTCGTCGGCAGCGTGGCGATGTGGTGGATCTATTTCGATACCGGCGCCGAACGCGCCCATCACCGCATCGCCCATTCGGACGACCCCGGCCGCCAGGCGCGCAGCGCTTACACCTATTTCCACCTGCCCATCGTCGCCGGCATCATCGTCTGCGCGGTGGCCGACGAACTGGCCATGGTCCATCCGGACCATGCCGACAACGCCGGCATCGCCGCGATCATCGGTGGGCCGGCGCTGTATCTGGTCGGTACCGCCTTGTTCAAATGGGTCACCAACAACCGGATATTGCCGCCGTTGTCGCACCTAGGCGGGCTGGTCCTGCTGGCCGCGCTCGCGGTTCCGGCGTTCTCGCATGCGTTCACCGCCTTGCAACTCGGCATTGCGACGACAGGCGTGATGGTGATCGTGGCGACATGGGAATCGCTGGCGTTGCGGCGTCCAGCGAAATCGAGCTGAGCAACAGCGACAGTGACGGGAATGACGGGCAGGGCGGCGATCGGGGACAATACGCGCCTGCCTCCGCACCGAATCCCCCGATGACCGCCCGCATCCTCGATGGCCGCCGCATTGCCGAAGACCTGCTCGACCACCTGAAGGACCGGGTCGACGCACGATTGGCTGTGGGGCACTCGCGGCCCGGGCTGGCGGTGGTGCTGGTCGGCGGCGACCCGGCCAGCGCGGTGTACGTGCGCAACAAGCGCCGCGCGGCGGAGAAGGTCGGCATCCGGGCCCACGACTTCGACTTGCCCGAAGGCACATCGGAAGCCGAATTGCTGGCCCTGATCGACCGGCTCAACGCCGATCCCGAGATCCACGGCATCCTCGTGCAATTGCCGCTGCCAGGCATTCCCGATGCCAGCCGCCTGATTCATCGCATCGATCCGCGCAAGGACGTGGACGGTTTCCATCCGGAAAACGTCGGCCACCTGGCCCTGCGCCAATTCGGCCTGCGCCCGTGCACGCCGCGCGGCATCACTACGCTGCTCGGCTACACCGACCAGCCGGTGCGCGGCCGCAACGCGACCATCGTCGGCGTGTCCAACCATGTCGGCCGGCCGATGGCGCTGGAACTGCTGATCGCCGGCTGCACCGTCACCAGCTGCCACAAGTTCACCCCCGCCGAAGTGCTGGAAGCCCGGGTCCGCGACGCCGACATCCTGGTGGTCGCGGTGGGCCGGCCGGGCATCGTGCCGGGCGAATGGATCAAGCCAGGCGCCGTGGTCATCGACGTGGGCATCAACCGGCTGGACGACGGCCGCCTGGTCGGCGACGTGGGCTACGAAGCCGCCGCCGAGCGCGCCAGCTGGATCACCCCGGTGCCGGGCGGGGTGGGGCCGATGACCGTGGCCACGCTGATGCAGAACACCATCGAGGCGGCCGAAGCTTCCGGCGCCTGAGCCCCGGCACGCTGCGTTCCGTCGTTGGCGGGCGGCAAACCGGGGGCGTTTGGCGCTACAATTACGTGCTTCCCCAACTCCCCCGGGACCGCCGATGCTACGCATCCAGGCTGAAGCACTGACCTACGACGACGTTTCGCTCGTCCCCGCCCATTCCATCGTCCTGCCCAAGGACGTCAGCCTGGAAACCCGGCTGACCCGCGGCCTGCGCCTGAAGCTGCCCATCTTGTCGGCGGCCATGGACACCGTCACCGAAGCGCGCCTCGCGATCGCCATGGCGCAACTGGGCGGCATCGGCATCGTCCACAAGAACCTGACCGTCGAGCAGCAGGCCGCCGAAGTGGCCAAGGTCAAGAAGTTCGAGGCCGGCGTGATCAAGGATCCGTTCACCGTCGGACCCGACACCACCATCGGCGATGTGCTCAAACTCACGCGCGCGCGCAACATCTCCGGCGTGCCGGTGGTGGACGGCGGCCAGTTGGTCGGCATCGTCACCAGCCGCGACATGCGCTTCGAGAAGAAGCTCGACGACCCGGTCCGCCACATCATGACCAAGAAGGACCGTCTGGTCACGGTGAAGGAAGGCGCCAGCGACGGCGAAGTGCTCGACCTGCTGCACAAGCACCGCATCGAGAAGGTGCTGGTGGTCAACGACGGCTTCGAGCTGCGCGGCCTGATCACGGTCAAGGACATCCAGAAGAAAACCGACAATCCCAATGCCGCCAAGGACGCCGCCAGCCGGCTGCTGGTCGGCGCCGCGGTCGGCGTCGGCGGCGACACCGACCAGCGCGTCGAAGCGCTGGTCGCGGCGGGCGTGGACGTGGTCATCGTCGATACCGCGCACGGCCATTCGCAGGGCGTCATCGACCGCGTGGCCTGGGTCAAGAAGACCTTCCCGGGCCTGCAGGTGATTGGCGGCAACATCGTCACCGGCGACGCCGCGCTGGCATTGTTCGATGCCGGCGCGGACGCGGTGAAGGTCGGCGTCGGCCCCGGTTCGATCTGCACCACGCGCATGGTCGCCGGCGTCGGCGTGCCGCAGGTTACTGCGGTGGACATGGTCGCCGAAGCGCTGCAGGACCGCATTCCGCTGATCGCCGATGGCGGCATCCGTTATTCCGGCGACCTGGGCAAGGCGATCGCGGCGGGCGCGTCGACGGTGATGATCGGCGGCCTGTTCGCCGGCACCGAGGAAGCCCCGGGCGAAGTCGAACTGTTCCAGGGCCGCAGCTACAAGAGCTACCGCGGCATGGGTTCGCTGGGCGCGATGGAGAAGGGGTCCAAGGACCGCTACTTCCAGGACGCGAGCGATGCCGACAAGCTGGTGCCGGAAGGCATCGAAGGTCGCGTGCCGTACCGCGGTTCGGTCGGCAGCATTCTGCACCAGCTGGTCGGCGGCCTGCGCGCGACGATGGGTTACGTCGGCTGCGCGACCATCGAGGAAATGCGCAAGAAGCCGCAATTCGTGGTCATCACCGGCGCGGGCCAGCGCGAGAGCCACGTGCACGACGTGCAGATCACGAAAGAACCGCCGAATTATCGAATGGGTTGATACGCGAGACGGGAAGAGGGAGACGGGAGACGTTTCCCTCTTCTCGCATCAGCCTTCGTCTCCCGCCTCCCGTTCTCTCGTCTCCCGGCCGCAATGACCAACATCCACAGCGACAAGATCCTCGTCCTCGATTTCGGCGCTCAGTACACCCAGCTGATCGCGCGGCGCATCCGCGAAATCGGCGTGTACTGCGAAATCTGGGCCTGGGATCACGATCCGGCCGAGATCGCGAAATTCGGCGCCAAGGGCATCATCCTGTCGGGCGGTCCCGAATCGACCACAGAGCAGGGCGCACCGGCCGCGCCGCGGCAGGTGTTCGACAGCGGCCTGCCGCTGCTGGGCATCTGCTACGGCATGCAGACCTTGGCCGCGCAACTGGGCGGGTCGACCGAAGCGGCCGATGCGCGCGAATTCGGCCATGCCGAAGTGGAGATCGTCGCGGCGGACGCGCTGCTCAGGGGCCTGAGCGACCATGGCGGCAAGCCGCGCATCGACGTGTGGATGAGCCACGGCGACCACGTCGCCGAAGCGCCACCGGGCTTCACCGTCACCGCCGTTACCGACCGCATTCCGGTCGCGGCGATGTCGAACGAAGAGAAGCGTTGGTACGGCGTGCAGTTCCACCCCGAAGTGACCCACACCAAGCAGGGCCAGGAACTGTTGCGCCGCTTCGTCGTCGATATCTGCGGTTGCGCGACCTTGTGGACCTCCGCGAACATCATCGAGGACCAGATCGCCCGCGTGCGCGAACAGGTCGGCTCCGATGAAGTGATCCTCGGCCTTTCCGGCGGCGTCGATTCGTCGGTGGTCGCGGCGCTGCTGCACAAGGCCATCGGCGACCAGCTGACCTGCGTGTTCGTCGATACCGGCCTGCTGCGCTGGCAGGAGGGCGACCAGGTCATGGCCACGATGGCCGAGCATATGGGCGTCAGGGTCATCCGCGTCGATGCCGCCGAACGCTACTTCGGCGCGTTGAAGGGGGTCGACGATCCGGAGGCCAAGCGCAAGATCATCGGCAACCTGTTCATCGAGATCTTCGACGAGGAAGCCGGCAAACTGAAGAACGCGAAGTGGCTGGCGCAGGGCACGATCTACCCGGACGTGATCGAGTCGGCCGGCAGCAAGACCGGCAAGGCCCACGTCATCAAGAGCCACCACAACGTCGGCGGCCTTCCCGCGGACATGAAGCTCAAGCTGGTCGAACCGCTGCGCGAACTGTTCAAGGACGAAGTGCGCCGCCTCGGCGTCGAACTCGGCCTGCCGCGCGAGATGGTCTATCGCCATCCGTTCCCCGGTCCGGGCCTGGGCGTGCGCATTCTGGGCGAAGTGAAGGCCGAATACGCCGAGCTGCTGGCGAAGGCCGATGCGATTTTCATCGACGAACTGCGCAAGTCCGGCTGGTACGACAAGACCTCGCAGGCTTTCGCCGTATTCCTGCCGGTGAAGTCGGTCGGCGTGGTCGGCGACGCCCGTGCCTACGAGTGGGTGATCGCGCTGCGCGCGGTCGAGACCATCGATTTCATGACCGCGCATTGGGCGCATCTGCCGTACGAGTTGCTCGGCACCGTGTCCAACCGCATCATCAACGAACTGCGTGGCGTATCGCGGGTCGTGTACGACGTCTCCGGCAAGCCGCCGGCGACGATCGAGTGGGAATAGCCATAGATCGTCCGGACATGTCTTCGATTGCGAACGGACGGGAAGTGCGCATCGCTCCGGCCAGCGAGGCCGACCGCGATGCGCTCGCAAACCTGTTGATCGAAACGGTCGCCGCCAACGGCTCGGTGGGCTTCATGCATCCGTTGCCGCTCGCGGACGCCGAGTCGTTCTGGTCGCAGGCGCTGGCTTCCGCGGCAAGTGGCGAACGCGTCGTCCTCGGAGCCTGGCTCGATGGAACGCTTGTCGGTACCGGTACCGTCGTCCTGGCCATGGCATCCAGCCAGCCGCATCGCGCCGAACTGACCAAGGTGATGACCGCGCCGTCGGTGCGTGGAACCGGCATCGGCGCCGCCCTGGTCTCTGCGCTCGAGCAGGCCGCGCGCGATGCCGGGAAATCGCTGTTGACGCTGGACGCGGCGGTGATCGAAGGCGCGACGACGTTCTATCGGCGCCTCGGCTATCACAGCGTCGGCGACATTCCCGGCTATGCCTACAAGCCGCTCGGCGGATTGGGCGCGACGCGCCTGTTCTGGAAGTCGCTCGATGTCCGCGAAGGGAACGCGGCCTCGATTGCGGACCCGACGGTCGACGAACAATGGATGCAACGCGCCTTGGCGCTGGCCGATCGCGCCGAACGCGAGGACGACGAGATCCCGGTCGGCGCCGTGCTGGTTTCGGCCGAGGGCGAAGTGCTGGGCGAGGGCTGGAACCGCAATATCGGCGACCACGACCCCAGCGCCCACGCCGAGATCGTCGCCATGCGCGAAGCCGGCAAGAAGCTCGGCAACCATCGCCTGGTGGGCTGCACGTTGTACGTGACGCTGGAACCGTGCTCGATGTGCGCGATGGCGATGGTGCATGCGCGGGTCGCCCGCGTGGTATTCGCCGCCGGCGACCCGAAGACCGGCGCCGCCGGCAGCGTGTTCGACCTGCTGGCCGATCCTCGCCACAACCATCGCGTCGAAGTGCTGGGCGGCGTGCTGGCCGAAGAAGCCGGCCGGCGTCTCACCAACTACTTTCGTGCCAAACGCGGCAAGCCGCCGCTGGATTGATTCACGGCGCGGACGAATCCGGCTGCGAGTGCGGCTGGTAGCGGTGGTCCATCTCCTCGTTGACCGCGCGTACCGCGAGCGTGGATTCGCGAGCCAGCAACAGGCTGGCCGCGAACATGCACAGTACGCCGAGCGCCGCCAGCACGGTCGGCACCGCACCGAGCTTGTGCCCGAAGATGGTATCCGCGGCCACGGACAGGCTGGTGGCGACGAACAGGCTGATCGCGGCGTACAGGAATTGCCCGGCGCGCAGGATGATCAGGCTGCGCCGGCGCTGTAGGCGGATGCGCGTTTCGTACAGTTCGCGGTCGCGCGGGTCGCGCAAGGTAGGCAGTTCCCGCAACAGCGCGCGGGCGCGGTCGATCACGCGTGCGAGACGATTGTTGGCCGACAGCAGCAACGAAGCCGTGGCGGTCAGGAAGAATGCCGGCGCCAGCATAGCGGTCAGCACGGCATAGTGGGTCAGGGCGTCGCTGTTCATGCTCGGCTATGATAAGCGCATGAATGCCGGCAATCACAACGACCGCCTGATCTGGATCGACCTGGAAATGACCGGGCTGGACACCACCCGAGATTCGATCATCGAGATCGCCACGGTGGTCACCGATTCGTCCCTGAACGTGTTGGCCGAAGGCCCGGAATTCGCGATTTCGCATCCGCTGTCGGCGCTGGAAGCGATGGACAACTGGAACCAGAACCAGCATCGCCGTTCGGGCTTGTGGCAGCGCGTGCTGGACAGTCGGACCAGCTTGGCCGAGGCCGAGGCGCGCACCGTCGCCTTCCTCGCCGAATGGGTGCCGGCCAACGCGTCGCCGATGTGCGGCAATTCGATCTGCCAGGACCGGCGTTTCCTGCACCGGTTGATGCCGCGGCTGGAGAAGTATTTCCATTACCGCAACCTCGACGTCAGCACGCTGAAAGAGCTGGCGCGGCGCTGGGCGCCGCAGGTGCTGGCGGGGGTCAGCAAGGAATCCAAGCACACCGCGCTCAGCGACGTGCACGATTCGATTGAGGAATTGCGCCATTACCGCAAGCACCTGGCCGAGCTGGCGGAGTAAGGCGTGGTCGCGCACCGGCTGGTCGGCGCATGCGCCTGCGGTGAGGCGGCAGCGGAAGTCGGACTGAGCCGCGAGCCGGCTGTTTACTCGCCGCGCGCCTGCGACTGCGATTTCTGTCGCGAACGCGGCGCCGCCTGGCTATCCGACCCCGCGGGCTTCCTGCGCCTGCGGACGAATGCAGGCCAGGGTTTCAGGATCGAAAGGCAGGGTTCGGAACTGGCCGAATTTCTTTCCTGCGCCGCGTGCGGCACGCTGATGGCCGTGCGTTGGCAGGATGATGGCGACGGCCGCGTCTATGCCGTGGTCAATGCACGGACCCTGTCGCGCCACGGCGAATTGGCGGGCGAACAGGACGCGTCGCCGAAGCTGCTGGAGGCCGCGGAAAAGACCGCGCGCTGGAAGGCATTGTGGTTCGCCGACGTCGGCGTGGCGACGGATCGGGCCTAGCCGGCTTTTTCAGGCTTCGCATCGCCGTCGTCGGCCACCGACTTGTACACGATGTCGGACAGCGGAGTCCCGTCGGCGTTGTGGTGATAGACGTGCAGGTCGCGCTGCGGATACGGGATGTTCAGGCCGTGGCCGATGATCTCGGTGCGCACCGCTTCGGTCAGGTCGCTTTTCACGCTGCCGAAATCCGTCGTCGCGACCCATGCGAACAGGGTCAGGTTGACGCTGCTTTCGGCCAGTTGGGTGACCTGCACGAAAGGTTCCGGCTGCTTCAGCACCCGCGGATTGTCGGTGGCGATCTTCAGCAGGATGGCGCGCGCCTGCTTGAGGTCGTCGTCGTAGCCGACGCCCACCGCGATGTCGATGCGGCGTTGCGGCTTGGCGGTGAAATTGACGATGGGAGCGGTGGTGACCATGCTGTTGGGCAGCACGATCACCCGGTTGTCGAAGGTGCGCAGGCGGGTCTGGAAGATGCGGACTTCCTCGACCGTGCCCTCCTGGCCGGCGGCGAGCACGTGGTCGCCGTCGCGGAACGGGCGCAGCACGATCAGCATCACCCCGGAAGCGATGTTCGACAGCGAATCCTTCAGGGCCAGGCCGACGGCCAGGCCGGCCGCGCCGACCACCGCCAGCACCGAGGTCGTCGGCACACCGATCTTTTGCAGCGCGGCGACGAACACCACGACCATCAACACCGCATAGGTGACGTTGCGCAGGAATCCGGCCAGCGTGTGTTCGACGTGGCCCCGGGCCAGGGCGCGATAGACCATGCGGCTGACCCATTTCGCCAGCCAATAGCCGAGCAGGACGATGATCGCCGCGATAGCCCAGTTGGCGAGTACCGTCGACCAGTGCATTTCGCTCCAGTCGAACAGCGACCCAGCCGCCCCGGACGGCTTGCCGGCCGGCGCCAGTGCCGCCGCCAGGATCTCCTTCCAACCGTCTTCGCCCGCGAGCCGCTTCAGACCTTCCACGCCGTTTCTCCGGATCCATCAACAGGAAGCCCCGCAAAGGCGGGGCTTCCAATGCCTTGCCGACAGTCTAGCAACGGCAAGATGAGCGTGGCCTGTTCCGGGTCGGTCATTCCGCCTTGAGCTTGGCCAGCCGCAACCAGGTATCGACCACGGTGTCCGGGTTCAGCGACACCGATTCGATGCCTTGCCGGTACAGCCATTCGGCGAGGTCGGGGTGGTCGCTGGGACCCTGGCCGCAGATGCCGACGTACTTGCCTTTCTTCTTCGCGGCCGCGATGGCCATCGACAACATCTTCTTCACCGCCGGATTGCGCTCGTCGAACAGGTTGGCGACGATGCTCGAATCGCGGTCCAGGCCCAGGGTGAGCTGGGTCATGTCGTTGGAGCCGATCGAGAAGCCGTCGAAGATGTCGAGGAACTCCTCGGCCAGCAGCGCGTTCGACGGCACTTCGCACATCATGATGACTTTCAGGCCGTTCTCGCCCTGCCTGAGCCCGTGGCGCGCCAGCACCTCGATGACCTTGCGGCCCTCCTCCAGGGTGCGCACGAACGGGATCATCACCCACAGGTTGTCCAGTCCCATCGTTTCGCGAACCAGCTTGACCGCCCGGCATTCCAGCGCGAACGCCGGCTCGAACGACGGGTCGACGTAGCGGCTGGCGCCGCGGAAGCCGATCATCGGGTTCTCTTCGTGCGGTTCGTAACGCGCGCCGCCGATCAGGTTGGCGTATTCGTTCGACTTGAAGTCGGACAGGCGCACGATCACCGGGTTCGGCGCCACCGACGCGGTGATGGTGGCGATGCCTTCCTTCAGCCGTTCCACGTAGAAATCGACCGGCGAGGCATAGCCGGCGATCTTGGCGTCTATCTTCCTGCGGGTGTCGGCGTCCTGGCGGTCGTATTCGAGCAGGGCCAGCGGGTGCACGCCGATGTGGCTGGCGATGATCATCTCCAGGCGCGCCAGGCCGATGCCGGCGTTGGGCAACTGGCCGAAGTCGAACGCACGCTCCGGGTTGGCCACGTTCATCATGATCTTCAGCGGCGCCGGCGGCATGTTGCCTAGATCGGTGGTCGTGCGCTCGAAGGGCAGGGCGCCGGCGTAGATGTAGCCGGTGTCGCCTTCGGCGCAACTGACCGTCACTTCGGCGCCGTCCTCGATGCGGTCCAGCGCGTCGCCGGTGCCGACCACCGCCGGCACGCCCAGTTCGCGGGCGATGATCGCCGCGTGGCAGGTGCGGCCGCCGCGGTTGGT
>DASRYD010000140.1:0-6140 GCA_035653955.1 Pseudoxanthomonas sp. | reverse complement strand
ACGCAAATACAGCCAGGTCACGCCGACCACCAGCGCCATGACCAGCGCGCAGCGCACGAGCCAGGCTTGCGCCGGATCGGCCGCGCGTCCAACCACGATCATCGCCAGGGCCGCGGCGCCGAACGCGGCCACGGATACCAGCAGCAAGTATCCCCAGACATACCCGGCGGATCGCGGAGGCATGGGCGTCGCTCCAGGCGGTTCGTGCGCGTACTGGATGAAAGATGCCAGCCCAAGGCTGGCGGCCGTCGCCGCCAATCTTGACCGTCATCTCGCTTGCACGCCACCCGAAACCGATGATCGCAGGCGACCGGACCGGATTCCGGCGTGTCGATGCGGTGCGATCCGCTGCGTCGCCGTACCGCTCCCGCCCGGTGGGCGAGAGGCGCATGGCCGCAGCATTGGTGGTCATGCTTGCACGATCGCCGCCGCGCTAGACTCGTACGCTCTTTTTTCCGGAGATTTCCCGATGGGTCTGCGCGCTCTTGCGGGATTGCTGGTCCTGTTCGCCGGTGCGGCTTCAGCGCAGCAGGCGGTGTTCGATACGCATGTGCACCTGCATGACGGCGAAGCCTCGCTGAAGGCCTACCGGGCCGACGCGACGGCCGCCGGCCTGGAACTGGAGGGCATGGCGGCCATGTGGTTCGGCGGCCCGCACCAGGCCTTGCAGGGGCATCCCGACGTGATCCGCGCCGGCAACGAAGGCATCATCGCACTGGCGAAAAAATATCCCGAGGTGGTGCCGGTCGCGACCGTGCATCCCTACGACGGGCAGGCCGCGCTGGACGAGCTGGCGCGGGTGGCCGCGAAGGGCGTCCGGGCGCTGAAGCTGCATCCGCTCACCCAGCAGTTCGACGTTGCCGATCCGCGCGTGTCGGCGCTGGTGCGCAGGGCAGGCGAACTGGGCATGGTGGTGATCCTCGACGATGCCGGCATCCTGCCCGGCGACAACCAGCGGCTGTTCGGCCTGGCCCTGCAGGCGCCGAAGACGCAGTTCGTTTTCGCCCACATCGGCGGCATGGACTTCCGTTTCTGGAACCTGTTGGCGCTGGCCCGCACCGCCGACGGCTTCTTCATGGACAACCTCAATTTCGACATCTCGGCCACGGTGACGCTGATGGCGGATTCGCCGATCGAGGACGAATTCGTGTGGACGCTGCGCAACGTCGGCATCGACCGCGTCCTGCTCGGTTCCGACTATCCGCAGTTCGGCCCCGGCAAGTCCGCGCAGGCGCTGCAGCGGCTGGACCTGACCGCGGAAGAGAAAGCGAAGATCCGCTCGGGCAATGCGCGCCGGCTGTTCGCGCGATAGCGGGCAGGTTGAGCGCCCGCGCGCCTTGTGGAACCATCGCGCCCGTGACCCGCGACGCTGCCACGGACATTCGCCTGCGCGACTTCGCGCGCCTGCGCCGCGTGCGCGACCGTATCGACCGCGAATACGCCAGGCCGCTCAACGTCGAGGAGCTAGCCCGTGGCGTGCACATGTCGGCGGGCCACCTGAGCCGCGAGTTCAAGGCCGCCTTCGGCGAATCCCCGTACAGCTACCTGATGACCCGGCGCATCGAACGCGCGATGGCGTTGCTGCGGCGCGGCGACCTCAGCGTCACCGACGTCTGCTTCACGGTCGGTTGCGCATCGTTGGGCACCTTCAGCACGCGGTTTTCCGAACTGGTCGGCCTGTCGCCCAACGCCTACCGCCAGCAGTGCGCCGGGGCCACCGCCGGCATGCCGGCGTGCGTGGCGAGGCAGGTGACGCGACCGGTCAGGAATCGAGAAGCGCCGGCCCCGGGGTCTCGCTAGGCTGACGGCTCCCATCGCACCCAACGGATACCCCATGGACATCAACATCCACGCCAGTTTTCTTCCGCACGCCGATCCGGACGCCTCGCTGGCGTTCTACCGCGACACCCTGGGCTTCGAAGTCCGCAACGACGTCGGCTACAACGGCATGCGCTGGATCACTGTCGGCCCGGCCGGCCAGCCCGGCACGTCGATCGTGCTGTTCCCGCCGGCCGCGAGTCCCGGCGTCACCGACGAGGAGAAGCGCACCATCGCCGACATGATGGCCAAGGGCACCTACGCGACCATGCTGCTGGCGACGAAGGACCTCGACGGCGCATTCGAACGGATCCAGACCAGCGGCGCGGAGGTCGTGGAGGAACCGACGATGCAGCCTTACGGCGTGCGCGACTGCGCCGTGCGCGATCCGGCCGGCAACCTGCTGCGCGTACAGGAGCGGTCATGAGCACGCCCGCGAAAAAGGGCGCGGCCAAACCCGCGAAGAGCACCGCCGGGGCCGGCAAGAAATCCGAGGGATTCAGCGCCGACGAACGCGCCGCGATGAAGGCGCGCGCACAGGAGTTGAAGGCGGAAGCGCGCGCGAACAAGAGCCGGGCGGAAGGCGAGCGCGCCGTGCTGGCGGCCATCGCCGCGATGAAGGAACCCGACCGCGCGATGGCCAAGCGCCTGCACGCCATCGTCACGGCCGCCGCGCCGGCGCTGATGCCGAAGACCTGGTACGGGATGCCCGCATACGCCAGGGACGAGAAGGTCGTGTGCTTCTTCCGCGACGCCGGCAAATTCGGCGATCGCTACGCGACGTTCGGCTTCAACGACAAGGCCCGGCTCGACGACGGAGCGATGTGGCCGATCGCCTTCGCGTTGAAGGAATTGAACGCGACCGTGGAGACGAAGATCGCGACGCTGGTGAAGCGGGCCGCGAGCTGACCGGTGCGGCGGGGCCGGGTCGGTTTCGCGGGTTCGCCATGCGCGTGGTACGGTCGGGCGCATTCATGCCGCCAAGGGAACGGGCCATGACAGGATTTGCGCGTATCGCCCGGTGCCTGGCCTGTCTGCTGCCGGCCCTGTCCGCGTTGCCGGCTTCGGCGGAGGATTTCCGCCTGCGTTCGCCCGACCGTGCGCTCGAGGCGGTGGTGCATGCCGACGGAACGCTGGCCGTGGAGGTGCGTCGTGGCGGCAAGCGCGTTGCCAGCGCGCCGGCGATCGGCCTGGACATCGACGGTCGCCTGCATGCCGATGCGTTGCCCGCGTTGAGCGGCAGCGCGCGGCGATCCGTCGACGAAACCATCCTCCCGGCGGTCGCGGAAAAACGTTCCTCCATACCCGACCGTTACAACGAACTGCGCCTGTCGTTCGGACCGGCGCTGGCCGCGACGTTCCGCGCCTACGACGACGGCATCGCGTACCGCTTTGAGACCGCGATCGATGGCGATATCACGGTGCGCGACGAGCGCGCCGGCCTGCGCTTCGCGAAAGGCGATACCGTGTGGATCGCGCTGTCCGGTTGCCGCGAGGAGCCGGGCGTGGATTGCTTCCAGACCGCCTACGAATCGAACTACGCGAAGCTGGCGGTCGACGCGGTGCCGGACGAGGGGCTGGCTTTCCTGCCGCTGGTGGCGAAGACGGCAGGCGGCTACGCCGGTTTCACCGAATCGGACCTGCGCGACTATCCGGGGCTGTGGCTGCGCCGCGTCCCCGGCGAGCCGGCGCTGCGCGGCGATTTCCCGCGCTATCCGTTGGAAGAAAAGGTGTTCGGCGGCGAGTTCCGGCAGTCGCTGGTCGTGCGTCGCGCCGATTACCTCGCGCGCACGCAGGGCAGGCGCACGTTCCCCTGGCGGGTGTTGATGGTATCGCCCGATGCCGCGGGCCTGCTCGTCAACGATCTGGTCTACCGTCTCGCCAGCCCGCTACAGCTCGACGACACCGCCTGGATCAGGCCCGGCAAGTCGACCGAAGAGTGGATCACCAGCCGCGTGCTGTACGGCGTCGACTTCAAGTCGGGGCTCAACACCGATACCTATCGCCACTACATCGATTTCGCCGCCGACTACGGCCTGCAATACATGATGTTCGACGCCGGCTGGTCGGACCCGCACGACAACGCCAGGGTCAATCCGGACATCGACGTGCCAGGACTGATCGCCTACGCGCGCGGCAAGGGCGTGGGCGTGCTGCTGTGGAGCGAGGCGCATGCGCTGTCGCAGAACCTCGAAGCGGCGCTGGACCGCTACGCGGCGTGGGGCGCCAGCGGAATCATGGTCGACTTCATGGATCGCGACGACCAGCCGATGCTGCGGTTCCAGGAGCGCGTGGCGCGCGAAGCGGCGAAACGGCGCCTGGTGGTGAACCTGCACGGCGTGGCCAAGCCGACCGGCCTGCAGCGCGCCTACCCGAACCTGCTGACCCGCGAGGCGGTACTCGGCCACGAGTACGACATGTGGAGCGATCGCGCGACGCCAGCGCATGCGGCGACCGTGCCGTTCGTGCGCATGCTGGCCGGTCCGCTGGACTGGGAAGGCGGGTCGATGCTCAACGGCACGCAAAAGACCTTCCGCGTGGTCGGCGAGCAGCCGATGAGCCAGGGCACGCGAACCCAGCAATTGGCGCAGTACGTGGTCTACGACAGTCCGCTGCAATACCTGGCCGGCACACCTTCCGACTACCGGGCCGAACCGGCGTTCACCCGCATCCTCGCCGGCATTCCGACGACCTGGGACGAGACGCGGCCGTTGCAGGGCGAGATCGGCGAGTACCTGGTCGTGGCGCGACGCAAGGGCGTCGCATGGTATCTCGCGGCGATGGGCGACTGGACCGCGCGCAAGCTGGACGTGCCGCTGTCGTTCCTGCCGGCGGGCGAATACGCAGCGACCGTCGTCGCCGACGGCGCCAACGCCGACCGTCATGCCGCCGATTACAGGATAGAGTCGCGCGCCCTGGATTCGAGGGAGTCGTTGCGCATCGGGCTTGCGCCGGGCGGTGGCTTCGTCGCGCGGATCGTGCCGAAGAACGCGGCGAAAAAATAGGCGCCGTCGACCGGACTTCGCGGATATTCCCGTTAGCTCAGCGCTGCATGCGCCGCAACGCGTCCAGCTTGGTCTGGTAACGCGCCTGTTCGCTGCCGCTGCTGAGATCGTGGGCGCGAACCAGTTCGTTGTCGGCCAGGCGCAACCGGCCCAGTCGCAGGTAGGCGCGGGCCAGGCCGAAGTGGAACAACTGCTCGTCTCGGTCCAGGGCGATGGCTTGGCGGAAATGCCGGGCGGCTTCGGCGTAGTCGCCGGCCTGTTCGCTTTGCAGGCCCCAGGTGAACTGTTGCACGGGGTCGCGGCGCAACACGCGCTCGGCGCGCTTCTCCCATCGTGTGGCCTTGGCGGCATCGCCGTTGCGCTGGTAAAAGGCGACCAGGTTGAACAGCGAGGCGTTGTGGCGCGGGTTCTGTTTCAAGGCGCGCAGGAACATGCGTTCGGCGCCGGCGTTGTCGCCGGTGCGCAGGCTGAGTACGCCGGCGTTGTTCCACAGCAACGGATCGCCGCCCTGTCGCAGCGCGGCATCCAGCCAGGCGCGGGCTTGTTGCGGGTATCCATCCACCATCAGTTGCATAGCGTTGTTGTTGTAGAACAGCGCCAGCAGGCGCCGATCCTCGATACGACGCGGAGGGGTGATCGCCAACAGCTCGTCCGAGGCCACGTCGATGACGAGGCGTGCGTCGTTGATCGCCACGCCGGCGTTGGTATGAGTGTTCTGCATCACCACGTTGCCGGTCAGCTGCCACGACAGCACGCGATCTATTTCCTGTCCGTAGGCGGACAGGCCGGCTTCGCGCGCCAATGCGACGGTCAACAGGGTGAATGCCAGGCAATTGGCCTTGCGCGTGCGGAACGAATCGGCGACGGTGGTCGACGCGTCGTACTGGTACTGCATGTTCAGTCCATTCTCGTCGAACATGAAGTCGAGCAGCAGGTCGAGCCGGCGCTTGCGATTGTTGCCGGAAGGCTCCACCACCTGCCGTCGCAGCATCGTGCGCAGTTCTTCGGGCACCGCCATCACCTGTTCCGGCGGCGGAGGCGATTCCACGGTCGGTGGTGGCGGAAATGCATTGGCCTGCACGGCCAGCGCGGTTGCCAGGAGCCAATTCAGCATCGCGGAATCTCCGACGAAATACTGCGACCAGCGGCTTCAGTGTAGGTCGCGGCGGATCGCCGGAACGTCCGTTCGTCGGCTGGTTGGCGACGTTCGCGATGTGCCGAAAGACAGGGTGGCCGGATCCCGTCGGCGCTTCGATAATCGCGATAACCCGTTACGGAGTTCGCTGGTGGACCGACGTACTTTCCTGCAAGGTTCCC
>DASRYD010000139.1:0-4727 GCA_035653955.1 Pseudoxanthomonas sp. | reverse complement strand
GCACTGGCCGCCGGCATGCACGCGGTGCAGGTGCCCGACCTGGTCGCGCCCGACGAGGAAGTGCGTGCGCTGGGCCACACCATCATCGCTTCGCTGCACGACGTGCGCGAGATGCTGGAACGCCGGCTGTAGGAGCGCCCCTGGGCGCGACTGGGTGAATGGCGCGGCATGAGCAATTCCGCGGATCGGAAGGTTCTCGGTCGCGCCCAGGGGCGCTCCTGCAAGCAGCGGCGCTCAGTCTTCGAACAACTTGCGCCAGCCCGCGTGGCCGAGTTCGTCCAGCGTGCGCAGGTTGCGTTCGACGATCGCGTCGGCATCGGGGAAGGCTTCCACCGCGCGGTCCACGCTGGCTTCGCGCAGCAGGTGCAGGGTGGGGAAGGGCGCGCGGTTGGTGTAGTTGCCGATGTCGTCCGGCGCCGAGCCGGCGAATCGGTAGTCCGGATGGAAACTGGCGACCTGCAGCACGCCCTGCAGGTCCAAGGCCTCGACCGCGGCGTCGGCGTTGTCCAGGAAATCGTTGTAGTCGAGGAAATCGGACAGCACATCGGGGTGCACGATCAGCGTGGTGTCGATGGCTTCCGGGTCGGCGTCGCGCAGCAGCACCAGCTCTTCGGCTAGTTGTTCCAGCAGCGCTTCCGGCGCGGTCGCGTCGCTGAGCACGAAGCGCACCTGCTGCTTGACATACACCGCCTTGGCGAAAGGGCACAGGTTCAGGCCGATCACCGCGCGCTCCAGCCAGCGGCGGGTCAGTTCGATGGGGTCGGTGGAGACGGTCATGGCGCGCAAGCGTAGCCGAAGCGGATGCGATGGATAATGGGCGCATGCCCGCCACCCCGTCCCGACGAGCCGCCATCGCCCTGATGCTGCTGGCGGTCGCCCTGTTCGCCTTCATGGATGCGGGGTTGAAGTTGCTGTCCGCGCGCTACCCGCCGTTGCAGGTGGCGGCCTTGCGCGGCCTGTCGTCGTTGCCGCTGGTGCTGGCGTGGGCGCTGGCCAGCGCGCCTTTGCGGTCGCTGTGGCGCGTGCACTGGCCGTTGCACCTGCTGCGCGGAGCGCTGAGCGTGGCGATGATGGTCGGCTTCGTCTATGGCCTCGCTCGCCTGCCGATGACCACGACCTACGCGATCACCTTCGTCGCGCCGCTGCTGGTGACCCTGCTGGCCGGGCCGTTGCTCGGCGAAACCGTCGGCCTGGGGCGCTGGGTCGCGATCGCCATCGGCGTGCTCGGCATGCTGGTCGTGCTGCGGCCGACCGGCGAAGGCATGCTGACCCTGGCCGGCCTGTCGGTGCTGCTCGGTGCGGCCTGCTACGCCGGCAACGTGATCACCGTGCGCATGCTGGCGCAACGCGACAGCACCCAGGCGATGGTGTTGTGGATGCTGGTGCTGCTGTCGCTGGGCGCGGGCCTGCTGGCGTGGCCGCATTGGCAGCCGCTGCAGTGGCGCGACGGCTGGATCATCGCGGGGGTTGGCCTCTGCGGCACCCTGGCGCAGGTGGCGTTGACCGAGGCGTTCCGCCGCGGCGAGGCCTCGCTGATCGCGCCGCTGGAATACACGGCGCTGGTCTGGGTGGCGATGCTGGACGTGGTCTTGTGGGGCGTGCTGCCCGACGCGCCGACCTGGGTCGGGGCGGCGATCATCGTGGCCAGCGGGCTCTACCTGCTGACCCGCGAACGCGTGCATGCGGAAGCGGAGCATCCCTGATGCCGTTGCTGCTGGTGCCGCTGATCGTCCTGTTGCTGCTGCTGGCGTGGCTGCTGTTGCTGCCGTTGTCGCTGTGGCAGCGCTATCGCTTCGGCAAGATGCGGCGGCGGGCGTTGCCGTGGCTGGTCAAGCTCAACGCCTGGCTGTTGCTGGTTTCGGCGCTGCTGTTCGGGCTGGGCATGCTGGTGACCGAGCATTGGTGGCCCGGCGCGCTGCGCCATGCGGCCATCGGCCTGGGCGTCGGCTTGCCGCTGGGTGGCGTCGGCCTGTGGCTGAGCCGGTTCGAACGCACGCCGCAGGGCCTGTACTACACGCCGAACGCGTGGATGGCGCTGTCGCTGACCCTGGTCGTCGCCGCGCGCATCGTGATGGGCTTTGTCGAGCTGTGGAGACGCTGGCAGGGCGACGAATCGCTGGCGATGTTGCCGCTGTTCGGCCATGCCAGCCTGTTCGCGGTCGCGGGCCTGCTGATCGGGTACTACCTGGCCTACCAATGGGGCTTGCGCCTGCGCTTGCGCCAATGAAAAACGGCGACGGAACCGGAGTTCCGCCGCCGTCTTCATGCCGCTTCGCCCGGATCAGAAGCGGGCGCCGAGGCCGATGCCGACCGTCCACGGGTCGTAGGTCATTTCCTCGCCGCTCTTCTCGCCGGCCACGTTGATGTCCGACTTGCCCTTCATGTAACGCACGTCGGTACGCGCGAACCAGCTCGGGCTGATGTTGATGTCCAGGCCGGCGGTGGCGATGCCGCCCTTCGCCGTGTCGACGCCGACGTGCAGGCCGTCGCTGCCGGCGATCTTCTCGCCGCTGTAGTTGGACTCGTAGTAGCCCAGGCCCAGGAACGGACGGAAGGTGTTCGACGGCGCGCCGAAGTGGTACTGGCCGCTCAGCGCGATCGGCTGCGAGTCGATGGTGCCGAGCTTGCCGGCGTCGCTGCGAACGCGATGGTTGAACTTGTCCGCGGCGCCCCACAGCTCCACGGCGATGTTCGGCGTGGCGTACCAGCTGGCGCTGACGGTCGGTGCGACGTCGCCGTCGACGTCGATGCGGGCACCGGGGATCGGATCGGAATCCGGCTGCAGGATGGTCGCGCTACCGACCACGGCGAAGCGCTTGGAAGCGGCGTCGCCGCTGTCCTGCGCAAAAGCGGCCGGAGCCAGCGCAAGGGCGGAAACGACGGCGAAACCCAGCGGGCGGAGCGAAGCCGAAAGGTGAGTCATGGGGGTTCTCCTCATTGTTTGTTGGATGGCCCGGGGAGTGGGCGGCGACACCGTATTGGGGCGCGCATGAACCGTTGCCGGCGCGCGCATGCGTGATTCAGTTACGGGCTCAGGCGGGATTCATCGGCGTCAAGCGGAATGACGGGAAAGCCCGCAACGGCAAGGGTTTTCGCGTGAGGACGCGCCGCCTCGCCATCGCGGCCGTTTCGCGCACGCGTTCAGCATCCGGCGGTGGTGGAGCATCGTCGTCGCGGTGTCGGCAATGGCCGGCGTCGCGTATCGTTCGTGGCCCGACTTCAAGGAGAACACGATGAACCCGACCGGCATCGCCCTGGCGATCTTCATCGGCATGTTGTTGCCGCTGCAGGCCTTGATCAACGCATCGCTCGGCAAGCAGAGCTTCGGCGCGCTGTTCGCTTCGTTGTGCTCGTTCGCCGTCGGTACCGTCGCGTTGCTGTTGTGGTGGCTGTGCACGCGGCCCTCGTTCGACGCGGCCACGATGGCGCGGGTGCCGTGGTGGGCCTGGGCGGGCGGGCTGATCGGCGCGGTGTACGTCGCGTCGGCGACCCTGCTGGTGCCGCGGCTGGGTGCCGCGGCACTGATCTGCCTGGTGGTGTTCGGCCAGATCGTCGGCTCGCTGCTGCTAGACCAGTTCGGCGTGCTGCATGCGCGCCAGCCGGTCGATGCGGTGAAACTGGGCGGTGCGTTGCTGGTGCTGGTCGGCGCAGTGCTGGTGGTGAAGCCATGGCAGGGCGCCGCCGCCTGATGGCGCAAGACGAACTCCTGCAGGGCCTGCCGCCACGGGTAGCCGACGGTTGCCGCGTGCTGGTGCTGGGTTCGATGCCCGGCGCGGCGTCGTTGGCGCAGGCGCAGTACTACGCGCATCCGCGCAACCGGTTCTGGCCGCTGATGTCGGCGATGTGGGGCTTCCCGGCCGGGCTCGATTACCCGCAACGCCTGGCCGCGTTGCAGCGGGCCGGCATCGGCTTGTGGGACGTGATCGGGCAATGCCATCGCCGGGGCAGCCTGGATGCCGACATCGTCCCAGGCAGCGAGGTGGCCAATGCCCTGCCGTCGCTGTGGCGCGCGCATGCGGGCCTGCGGGCGATCGCATTCAATGGCGGCAAGGCGGCGCAGGCTTTCGCGCGGCACTTCCCGCAAGGCCTGCCCGAAGGCGTCGATGCGCTGGCGCTGCCTTCGACCAGTCCGGCCAATGCGTCGTATTCGTTCGAACGCCTGCGCGCCGCATGGGAACCGCTGCGCATTTACCTTGGTTGACGATGCGGCGGCGTATTGGCGTCGCGCCGCCGTTGCATCGGCAACCAACCGAGGCCATACCAAAGCAGGGCCAATCAGCGGATGCCGCAACGCATCATGCGGGCGGCCTGCGACCTTCGGCGCAATGTGTCGTTCCTGGTGCTTGGCGCATCGCATCCGGATGTTCAGAATAGCGGTTCGTTCCCGCTACCCGGAGTTGCCGTATGGCCGAAATCAAGGAAGCCCGTGTTCCCGACATCGGCGATTACAGCGACGTACCGGTCATCGAAGTCCTGGTCGCGGTCGGCGACACGGTGAAGAAGGACCAGGGCCTGGTCACCCTGGAATCGGACAAGGCGACGATGGAAGTGCCGTCGTCGGTGGCCGGCGTGGTCAAGGAACTGAAGGTCAAGCTCGGCGACACGCTGTCGGAAGGCGGCGTGGTCGCGTTGATCGAAGCCGCCGAGGGCGCATCCGCCCCGGCACCGGCCAAGGCCGCGGAAGCGCCGGCGCCGAAGCCGGCTTCCGAAACCGGCGCGATAGTCCA